>JAYUIP010000465.1:0-18133 GCA_043765945.1 Arcicella sp. | reverse complement strand
TCGGTAAAAATTACGTTGAAAAATAAGATTGCCAACTTTGATGTGTTTAAACCAGCCAACGTTTTTACACCAAACGGAGACGGTAAAAATGACTTTTTTGCCTTAGATTTACCCGAAAATAATTGCTTAGAAAAATTTGAATACATTGAAATATTCAATCGCTGGGGCAGTTCAATTTACAAATCTGAGGACAGGAATTTTAAATGGACGGGGGGAGAATTTTCTTCGGCAGATTACTATTATTTTCTAAAATTTACCGTAAAAGAATTTAAAGGTTGGGTAAGTATGATTCGTTAAAATTCAACATTCATTCCCTCCTCAGCTAAAACCGTATTTGGGAAAACGTCTCTCGCTTCTTCCAAAAGCAAATCCAATTCTTTGTATCGAGATGAAAAATGACCGATTATAAGTTTCCCAACTTTTGCCCGTTTAGCAATTTCACCTGCTTGTTTCGCCGTTGAATGATTCGTTAAAGTTGCTCTTTCGACAAGTTCATCCAGAAATGTGGCTTCATGATATAGTAAATCCACGTCTTTTATAATATCAATAATTGGTTCGTAAAAGAGGGTATCTGAACAAAAAGCGTAACTCTTACTTTTCACGGATGGAATTGTATAATTTTGATAATAGTATTTCAAAGAACCATCTTCATTCAAAATATCTCTCCCATCTTTCAACATTTTGATTTGTTCAATCGTCAAATCATTTGGCATCGTTTCTTTGACGATTTTATGCTTTTGAGGTTTTTCCCGAAATAAAAATCCACAACATTCGACTCGATGAATCAATGGGATTGTGGTAATAGTAACTTGCTCGTTTTCAAAGAGTTGATATGATTTCTTCGTATCAGTTTCAATAAAATGCAATTTAAAATTTAACCAAGCATCCGCATATTTTAGTTGAATTGTGATAATTTCTGCCAATCCTTTTGGTCCAAATACCCATAAATCGTCCGTCCTGCGGTGCATATTTAGGGTTGAAATAAGTCCAATTAATCCAAAATAATGATCGCCGTGAAGGTGTGTAATGAAGATATATTTCAACCGAGTTGGTCGAAGTCTATAACGAAGTAACTGATTTTGAGTTCCTTCTCCACAATCAATTAAATAGCCATCTTGCTCAATTTGAAGATAATGAGCCGTTGGATTTCTTGTGAGAACAGGCGTTGCTGAACCAGTACCTAAAATTGTTAAATTAAAACTCAATGCTATGTTGGGGTTATCAATTATTGGTTATCAGAGGACAAGTATACTAGCTAATTCTTATTTTGTAATTGTAAACAAAAATTACACCTTAAATTCTTGTCTTACTAAAAACTAATAACCAATAACTAAACAAAAAGCCTCATCAAACTAACGTAAGACAAGGCATTTTTGTTTGTAAGATGCTATAAAATCAATAATCTGACTCTTTTTCACTACTTCCACCACTATCGCCATACTCGCCGTGGTCGTATTCATCATCTTCATCCGACTGAAAATCATTCTCTAATTCATTCAAATAAACCGCATCAATTGCTTCTTGGGTGGTTGGCATAACCGTTAAATCCTCAATTTTTGCATCGTCTAATTGGTTAATAATTCCGTCATTTTTAGTAACAATAATTAATAAACCCAATTCATTCAAGCAAATTTTGTTGGCTTTGCGAATCAATGAGATTCCAAAACCATCCAATTCGGCTATCGAACCAAATTCCATAATCATGTTGCCATAACCTTCTCTGAATAGTTTTCTGACAACTTCTTCTAACTCTGGCGAATTCTCTTGATTTAAAGAAGTTTCTTTAAGTTCGATTAGAGCGAATTGTTCGTTTTTTTCTACCTTAAATTCCATATTTTTTGTTTTATGATGTAAGAGTGTATTGGAACGCTGATGACGCAGACACTTCGTAACCGCAACGGCGGACCGTGCAGATTTAAAAGAATTTTTTTATCAGCAAAATTTTAAATAACGAAATAAATAAGACTTTTGAATTCCAAAACAACCCTTTATTATTCAATTTCTGAACCTAAATAATGAAGTATATTCGTTTCAACTCTTTTTAAAATATCCTCTGATGTATCTTTTTCAAATTTCTTGCCACTTACTTTCTCAAAAAGTTCAATGTATCTTTCTGAAATTTGATTAATCCATTCGTCCGACATTTCTGGAACGTTTTGATCTTCTTTTCCTTGAAAACCATTAGCGATTAACCATTCTCTGACAAATTCTTTCGACAATTGTTTTTGAGATTCTCCGTTTTCTTGACGTTCTGAATAACCTTCTGAATAAAAATACCTGGATGAGTCGGGCGTATGAATCTCATCAATCAACGTAATCTGACCATCTTTAATCCCAAATTCATATTTTGTATCTACCAAAATCAAACCTTGCTGAGCTGCCATCTCCGTTCCTTTTGCAAAAAGTGCTAAGGTGTATTTTTCAAGTTGAATGTAATCTTCTTCTGAAACTAAACCTTGTGATAAAATTTCCTCTCTTGAAATATCTTCATCGTGTCCTTCGTGGGCTTTCGTTGTTGGCGTAATGATTGGCGTTGGTAATTTATCATTTTCCTTCAAACCTTCGGGTAAATTTACGTCGCACAAAACTCGTAATCCAGATTTATAAGTTCGCCAAGCGTGACCCGCCAAATATCCACGAACCACCATTTCAACAGGATAGGTTTCACATTTTAAACCAACACTTACATTAGGGTCGGGCGTGGTAACCAACCAATTTGGCACAACATCACGAGTGGCATTCAAAAAATGTTCGGCAATCTGATTTAATACTTGACCTTTATACGGAATCGCTTTTGGCAGCACCACATCAAAGGCAGAAATTCTATCCGAAGCCACCATAACTAACAGATTTTCAAAGGAATAGACATCCCGAACTTTACCTTTGTAGAAACCCGTTTGATTGGGAAAATTAAAATTTGTTGTATTTATTGTGTTCATTATTTAGATTTCGGATTTTAGATTTCGGATTTCAGACACTAAATCTGAAATCAAAAATCTGAAGTCCTTTTACATTCTCTCAATCACAATTGCCGTTGCTCCTCCGCCTCCGTTACAGATTCCCATGGCACCGTAACGACCTTTTGTTTGTCTTAATACTGAAATTAAAGTCGTTAAAATTCTGGCTCCTGATGCTCCAAGTGGATGTCCGAGTGCAACTGCACCGCCAAAAATATTTACTTTTTTGTGAGGAATTTCCAACATTTTTTCAAACGCCAAAGGTACAACTGAAAACGCTTCGTTAATCTCAAAATAATCAATTTCTTCTTTAATTAAATTTGCCATTTTAATAGCTTTTGGTACGGCTACGGTTGGGGAAGTCGTAAATAATGAGGGTTCTTGTTCAGAATCTGCAAAGCCAATGATCTTCGCCAAAGGCAATAAACCCAATCTTTCCGCTTTTTTTCTTGACATCAAAACTAACGCACAAGCACCATCATTCAATGTTGAAGCATTGGCGGCAGTAACCGTTCCTCTTTTTTCAAAGGCAGATTTCAAGTTTGGGATTTTCTCAAAATTTACTTTCTTGAATTCCTCATCTTCTGATACGGTAACCGTTCCTTTTTTAGTTTCAATCTGTACTGGAACAATCTCATCGTCAAAAAATCCATTTTCAGTAGCTTCTGCGGCTCTTTTGTATGAATCAATGGCAAAGGCATCTTGTGCTTCACGACTGAAACCATATTTACGAGCCGTTTGGTCGGCAAAAAATCCCATCGGTATTTGCTCGTAAACGTCCATTAAGCCATCCTTTTCCAAACCATCTACTAATGTATTTGAACCGTATTTATAGCCAAAACGAGCATTTGGAACGTAAAACGGAGCATTTGACATACTTTCCATTCCACCTGCCACTGCCACTTCCGTTATACCCAGCATAATGCTTTGGGCGGCATAGATTACGGCTTTTGCACCCGAAGCACAAACCTTATTCACAGTCGTGCAACGTACTTGGGCGGGTAATCCTGCCCCTAATGCAGCTTGACGAGCGGGTGCTTGTCCGAGGTTGGCAGAAACCACATTTCCCATGATTACTTCCTCCACCATTTCGGGTTTAATTCCCGCTTTTTCAACGGCAGCTTTGATGGCAATACTCCCTAATTGAGTGGCGGAAAGGCTTGATAAAGCCCCTCCAAAACTTCCAATCGGCGTTCTGACAGCCGAGACAACATATACTTCTTGAATACTCATAAGTTTAATTTACCAATTTTTAGTGATACGTGATTCGTTACTTTTTACTAAATTCTGTTTTTGTTGAATATATTGAATTTCACTATTTTTCATACCGTCCAAAATCGTTTTTGCTTTTTCAGGGGTCAATCCATAGTTTTTCAAGGTCTTTAATAATTCTTTTTGAGAATTATTTTCAGCTATTTCTTTTTGCTCCTCTTGTGTTTGTTGTTGAGGAATTTGTTGATTTTTAAGTGGATTTAGAGCATTTTGACCTTTATTTTCTTTCGGATGATATTGTCGTTTTAATAATTCATAATTAAATCGAGCAATTTCATTATCAGGTTTTAAAATTAATGCTCCCTTAAATAACGCCAAGGCTTTTGCGGTATCTTTTTCACTACAAAATATTATTCCTAATTGAGAATAGGTTGTCGAGGCTAAAAGCGGCTCTTTCAAACTCACCAATTGAGCATATTTTCTTCTTGCTCCGAGCGTATCGTTTACTTCAAAAAGCGAATTTGCTAAATTTAGCGTTACTTCGGGTGGCGTGAAAAAAGATTGCTTTGCCAAAAGTTGATATTGCAACGATGCTTCCGAGAAGTTTCCTTTTAAATACGCTTTTTGAGCCTCCACAGTTGCCTTGTTACGAAGATTAACTTTCGTAAAAGAACTATTGTCCAGAGTCCACAAAAATATGTAAAAAATGAGTGAGTTTATGGTGGTAAATTTAGTTTGTTGGTTAGTTTTGAGTGTACAAAAATCATTTCTAAAACGAAATAATTAAGCTAAATATTTAAGAATGAAGATGCAGATTGGATTAAAATAGGAGAGAAAATTTTATAATTGGAACGTTCTCACGGTGAAGAATACATCAATCCCAAGCAAAAATAATGCAATGATAAGAAAATAAAAATATTTATTTGCAATAACATCAACTTGACGTTCATCAGTGACATTTGCGGTTATCTGTTCGAGTTGGGTAATTAATTCATTAAAACTTCCCGACACTGTGTTGATTTCCAAATACTTACCGCCCGTTTGATTAGCCATTTTTTGCATTGAAGTTGACTCTAACTTGGTAACAACAATGTCTCCATTTTCGTCTTTTAGATAATTATTGCCTTGTCGTAAAGTTATGCCATTTGCAGTTCCGATGCCAACGACAAAGAAATTTATGCCTTTTTTTCTGATTTGTGATAAAACAGATTTGTTATCCGATCCAAAATTTTCACCGTCGCTAATCAAAATAATTGCCTTTGCCTGCGTTTTAGACTTTGTTTTGGTTAATTTATTCAAAGCCAATTCAAGGGCGGGACTGAAATCAGTTCCTCCTTCGGGCAGTAATGTGGTATTAATTTTCGGAACAAGCAGGTTGATGGCATTTCTATCAAAAGTTAAGGGCGACAACATCAAAGCATCCTGCGAAAATATAATTATACCCACTCGGTCATTGGCAAATTGATTCACCAAACGGTTAATTTCAAATTTGGCTTTTTCAATTCTACTCGGCTGAATATCAGTGGCATCCATGGATTTTGAAATGTCAATTAACAAAAAAACATCTTTTCCATCGGCTTTGATAGTACCTTTCAAATCGCCAAAAGAAGGATTTAATAACGCTAAAAGCAACAAAGCGAAATAGATACTTCTTAAAATAAATTTCAATATACTTGATCTTGCGGTGGTATCTAAACGGCGGGCAATCCAGAATATACGTCCAAGATATATCAGATATAAAATGAAAAATATAACCAGAAACCACTGTTCAACACTATCAAGTTCGGACGTTAAATTCATGTTGCCCTATTTGGGATTTTTCTTTAATTGTGCGAAAATAACAAAAAACGTGTTAGATAAAAAGTTAATTACATAAAATTAGACTAAGGATGGACCTGCATCGGAGTTGAGATTTAACGAATTTACACGGATAAAATGATGATTATTTTGATTTGTACGGGATTGAAAGTAGCACAGGTTTCTAACCTGTTCATGAAGTCCTTTGAACAGGTTGGAAACCTGTGCTACTTTCAACAATGATTTTTCCGTACCTTTGCACTCGAAAAAATTGAGATAATGAAAGAATTTGATAAAAGTAAAATAGTCCAAATACCAAAAGAGACTAAGAAAAATAAACCACAATTTGTAGTTACAGAAGAAATTGAATTACTGACTTTTTTGTTGGCAAGTATGCCTAATAAAAGCCGTCATAACGTAAAATCTTTTTTGCGAGATAAACAGGTTTTGGTGAATAATAAGGCTGTAACGCAATTTAATCACATTTTAAAACCAAAACAAGTTGTTGAAATCAAAGATGGAAAAGCCCCAGAAGAACAAAAATATAAAGGTCTGACCATTATTTTTGAGGACCAACATCTCATCGTAATCGAAAAACAAGAAGGCACTTTATCTATTGCTACCGACAAGCAAAAGTTGCATAATGCTTACAGTATTTTGAGTGACCACATTAAAAAAGAAGACCCTCGAAATCGTATTTTTGTGATTCATCGCCTCGACCGTGAAACTTCAGGATTAATGATGTTTGCTAAAAGTGAAAAAGTTCAGAAGTTGATGCAAGAATCTTGGAATGCTACCATTCGGGAACGTACATATTTGGCAGTAACTGAAGGTTTTGTGAAAGATACAGAAGGTGTAATTGAATCGTATTTAGTTGAAAATAAAGCACTTACGGTTTATTCAACCAATAACCCAAACTTAGGAAAATACGCCGTTACTCATTATGAAACGTTGAAAACAACGGAAAATAATTCGTTGTTGAAGGTAAATTTAGAAACGGGTCGTAAAAACCAAATTAGGGTTCACATGAAGGATATTGGTTATCCGATTGTGGGCGATGAAAAATACGGAGCTAAAACCGACCCAATTGGCAGGTTAGGACTTCATGCGTGGGTGTTGTCATTTATCCACCCAATCACAGGCGAAGAAATGTTTTTCGAGACCAAAATCCCAAAGAAATTCTTATGGCTATTTTAATAATTAGACCACGGATTGTGCGGATGTCACGGATTTTCTTAATTAATTCTTAAATTTTTATCCCTGTAAATCCGTAACATCCGCACAATCTGTGGTCTAATAGTTTCGCCGAAAAACGTTGTCTAAAACCACTGCCGTTGCTATTCCTGCATTTAGGGATTCTGCCCCTCCGAATCTTGGAATTGTGATTTTATGGGTAATTAGTTTTGCTATTTCTTCCGATATTCCATTGGCTTCATTACCAATAACGATATAGCCAGAATTGGCAAAATTGGTTTTATGAATATTCTCTCCATCCAATAAAGTACCGTAAGTATTTACATTTTTATTTTTGATAAACTCCTCTAAATCAGTATAATACAAAGATATTCTGGTGAACGAACCCATGGTTGAATTGATAACTTTTGGGTTATAAACATCAACGGTGGAATTAGAACAAATTATTTTCGTAATGCCATACCAATCCGCAATTCTAATGATTGTTCCTAAATTTCCTGGGTCACGAATGTCATCTAAAATCAAAGCAAATTCTTTGTCATTGACCAATAATTCAACGTTCTCTTTCGTTTTTACCACAGCAAGGGCAGCATTATTTGAACTAAACGAACCCGCTTTTTCAAGTTCATTTGCTTCTGCGATTTCGGGTTGAATTGAAAGGTTTTGCAAAAGAGAATTATTTTCTTCAAAAAATAATTTTGTAACAAATAATAACTCAATCCCAAAATCAGATTTCAATAACTCAATGACACTTTTTGCCCCTTCGACCACAAAAGATTGATGTTCCAAACGAAATTTCTTTTGTTGTAGAGAATTAATGTATTTAATTTGATTTTTGGTTATCATTGTTCTGGAATTAGTTATTAGTAATTCGTTACTTGTAATTGGTTAAAAGAATGGCAAATCGAAATTTTGATTAAAAAAATCTGCGTAAATCTGCGTTGCCGTAGGAATCTCAATTCCATTGTGGGCTCATCTGCGTTCCATCAACAGTATCATTGAAAAAAGCATTTTTATACATATCTTTTTGCCTAATCATACTCCATCTTTCGAGTTGTTCACCAAAGAGCGTTTTAACCGACCCACTTTTATCTTCCCAAACTTTTAAAGGGAACAAAATTATTGCAAAAGAGCGTTTAGAGGCACTTTTACCACAAAGACCCAATAAGCAAATCCCCTTTCCTTTTGTTAGACTTACCCCAGGATTGTACTTTTATCGACTTTTTTCAAATCGAATTTTTCCATTTACTGATAAAACGTACATCGAAAAGAAGATTATTTGGCAAAAAGAATTAACAAAGGTAAATGAGGATTTCGACCTGCAAGTCAAGGAAATGGATATTAATTCTCCCGAATATTTAAAATTATTCAAAAAGAAAGATAAATCTGTTCAAAAACTTACCAATAAAATTAATGAAGGCAATTGGGCAATGCGGACTTTTGGTGAGCAACCTTCTTATTTTTATGAAGAAGATGCCATAAAAAATGTGGAAAAAGTAAAGACCTATCTCAAAAATCATGGGTTCTTTAAATATTCAGTTTCCTACAAAAAGGATTCAACCTTTCTGAATCGTAAGGGTATTGATGTAACTTATTCGGTAAATGAAGGCATTATTTACCCTTTTAGACAGGTGGATTCGGTGGTGGTTGAAGATAGGACGATTCGAGAAATTTTAAGGGCAAATCAGCAAGAAAGTTTTTTGAAAGTTGGGGAGCGATTGGAGGTTGAAAAATTAAATGAAGAGAAAAATCGTATTGAACAACTGTTGAAAAATAGTGGATATTATAATTTCATAAAAGAAAATATCACCATTCGGATAAATGACATTGATACCGCCCGTATTAAAGGAATTGAGGCAATTACCTACATTCCCAATCCATCCAGACCTCCACAAAATCCTAATTATAGCAAAGCATATTCAATCAATAAAGTGACTTTTATTTCGGATGGGACTTCCGCTTTTATTAAAAATTCAAAAATTGATACTATTTTTTACAAAGATATTCAATACATTTTTGTCAATAAACGCTTCTCAACTAAGCTGTTAGACTCTAAAATAGATGTTCGTCCCAATGATTTATATCAATTGAAAAATAGACTTCAAACGGAAAAAAATCTTTATGGATTCGACCAATTTCAGTTCACCAGAATAAATTTTGATACAACTCGTGGACTTTTAGATGCTACCATTTACTCAAAACCCTTAGATAAATATCAATTTACGGCTGAAACGGGCGGCAGTGTTTTTCAGTCGGTATTCGGTCCATTCTTCACCACAACCCTTAAAATTCGGAACATTGGTGGTAGTGCGAGTTCATTGGAAAATAATTTAAGGTTTGGTTATGAGGCTCAAACGGGATTTTTCAACACTGGCTCTGTTAGTAGAAATTTAGAGTTGGCTTTGAATAGTTCGCTAATTATTCCAAAGATTTTAGCCCCAAATTTCTTTGCTCAGCGATTAAATGCTTTTACACCTCAAACTCGTTTGGGAGTTGGGGTTCAATTTACAGACCGACAAGAATATAGTCGTTTGAACTTTAAAATCAATGGTTCTTATCTTTGGAGACCGAATCCGAAGGAATTTTGGCAAGTATCTTTGGTGGATTTAAACTTAATTTTTACGACAAATCAAACTAAACAATTTGCAGATTATCTTGAAGAACTAAGGCAGAGAGGCAACAACTTAGGACAAAGTTTTAATAAATCTTTTGTTTCTACAATCAACGCATCCTATACTTATACGGACGACCCCTACGGACAAATTACGAAAGGGAAATATTTTAGAATGTTGGTAGAATCGGGTGGAACAACCTTGAACTTCTTTCCAAAAGGGCGAATCGGCTTCATTTCGAGCCTTTTTGATAGTTTGCAATTTTTTAAATTTGTGAGAGTTAATGCTGATTTTAGGCAATATATTGGGGTTGGATTTAAAAAGAAATCAAGTTTTGCCTATAAAATAAATGCTGGATTTGCCTATTCTTACGGCAACGATAGAAACTTGCCTTACGAAAAAAACTTCTTCGTTGGCGGACCCAGTAGCATCCGTGCGTGGCGACCAAGAACCTTGGGTCCAGGCTCAGATTCCACCTCCCAACTCTTGGATAAACCAGGCAGTATCATCTTAGAAACCAGTGCTGAATATCGTTTCAAGATTTTAAGATTTTCAGGAGATTACAATTTGAACGGGGCATTTTTTGTGGATGCTGGCAATGTGTGGCGTTTTCAAGGACAGAATACGGAGGGAACAACGGGCAGTGATTTTCAATTTGACCGTTTTTATAAGGAAATTGCCGTTGGAAGTGGTTTTGGCATAAGAATAGATTTGTCCTTTTTTGTAATACGTTTTGACGGTGCCGTTAAAGTAATTGACCCTTCGCAGGTTGAGGGAAATCGTTGGGTTTTGTTTAAAGATAAAGAGAATTTTAAGGGAGATATTAAAACAAATGGTAATCCAATGGTTTTTAATTTTGGTATTGGGTATCCATTTTAATTAAATGAAATATGAAAAATTTATTATTTTTTCTGATTTTAATTGCTTTTCACTTTCAAATAAAAGCCCAAAAACCAAACGTCATTTATTTGGTTCGTCATGCTGAAAAGGTGACGACAGACCCCAATAATAAAGACCCTTTATTAACAGAAAAAGGTCAAAAACGAGCGTTGGATTTGGCTAAAAAGTTAAAGAAGCACAAACTATCAGCCATTTACTGCACTGATTATCAACGCATTAAATTAACGGCTCAACCAATTGCTGATAAGCGAAATATTGCAATTCAAATTTATGACCCGAAAAATTTAAAAACCTTTGCTGAGAAGGTATTGCAAGATAATAAAAGCAAAAAGGTATTGATTATTGGACATTCAAACACCGTCTTAGAAACGATTGAAGTGTTGGGCGGTAAAAGACCAATTGTCTCCATTTCTGATAATGAATATGATCATTTTTTTACGGTTAAAATTTTTAAGGATGGATTGGTTGAGGTTGAATCTGGGCATTATGGTGAGAAAGGGCAAAATTGAGATTAGAAAAAGTCAAATTTAAAATAATGAATTCTTTTTAACTTTGATTTAGATATTATGATTTAGATATTACTTGTAGCCAAATTAAGTAAATTCTTACAACAACAAGCAAGTCAATTTTTAACATTATCTATTTTTTGTATAAACGAATTTCTAATGATTTGTTCGGTACCATTGGAAATAAAGTAATCAAATTTGTTTCAAACGTTTTTACGCCAAAAGGAATTTCTAAAATTTGATAACCTTTATTATTTGTACTCAAAAATTTTAAGTCATAGTAATTTATATCAAGAACATTTTGACAGTCATTTTCAGTCACCCCTATGTCTTTCATATACAATTCATAATCAATTGACTGCTTTACAAAATTTTCAAAAGGAATAAGCTTATATTTATTTGCCTTCAAATTCCATGAAATATTTTTAGCAGATATAATATTTGAAGAAACTGTAAAAGTACTATCAGTTTCAAACGTCCAAAAGTATTGTTCCTCCGTAATTTGTTCAATTCTATCAAGGTAGAACTTGATTTCCCAGCGACCTTTAATGTTAGTTTTGTTCGGAGAAAGTAAAGCGTCGTTTTTTGAACAGGAAGATGTAATGATTATAATAGTTGGAATTAATATTATGAATTTAAGCATATTTCTTAAAAATTAAAAAAAGTACTTTTTTAGTGCAATGATAAACAATTTATTGAAAATTATCAATTGTCCTTAAAAAAATCTGCCATTCTGTCATATTTTTTTGTAAATTTGCCTGATAATTTACGTTGCTTACACAATCATGAGAGATTTAGAAATACTTACAGAAACCGACAAAGAAGCCTTAGAATTGCCCCGCACGTCATTGGAGGAGAATAATATCACGGGTAAAAGAAAATTATACATTGAAAGTTACGGTTGTCAGATGAATTTCTCTGATTCTGAGATAGTTACCTCAATTTTGCAAGAAGAGGGATATGCCACAACTGATAATTTTGAAAACGCTGATGTAATCCTTTTGAATACTTGTGCCATTCGAGATAATGCTGAACAAAAAGTTAGAAATCGTTTGAATAATTTTGGTTATTTAAAGAAAAAACGCCCTGATTTGGTTGTAGGCGTGTTGGGTTGCATGGCTGAACGTTTGAAAACGAAATTTTTGGAAGAAGAAAAAATCGTAGATGTTGTGGCAGGACCCGATTCCTATCGTGACCTCCCAAACCTCCTCAGCGAAGCCGAAGACGGACAAAAAGCTATCAATGTTTTCCTTTCAAAAGAAGAAACCTACGCCGATATTTCCCCCGTCCGATTGAATTCCAATGGCGTAACTGCCTTCGTGTCCATCATGCGTGGTTGCGATAATATGTGTTCATTCTGCGTAGTGCCTTTCACTCGTGGTCGAGAACGCTCTCGTGATATTTATTCAATCATAAAAGAATGTCAGGATTTATGGGATAATGGCTATAAAGAAGTAACGCTGTTGGGACAAAATGTGGATTCGTATAAGTATAGCCCCGAAGCGTCGGTCGCCCCAACCCCCGAAGGGGGAGTTAGTGCAACGCTTTCGGACTCGGAAGCTCCCCCATCGGGGGCGGGGGGGGCTGTCAATTTCGCCCAACTCCTTGAAAGAGTGGCACTTATCAATCCAGACTTGCGTGTCCGTTTCTCAACTTCACATCCAAAAGATATTACAGACGAAGTGCTTCATACCATCAAGAATTACGAAAATATTTGTAATTATGTTCACCTGCCCGCTCAAAGTGGTAGTAGTCGTATTTTGAAAATGATGAACCGTACCTACGACCGTGAATGGTACGTTAATCGTATTGATGCCATCAGAAATATTTTGGGGGAAGATTGTGGCATTTCACAAGATATGATTATTGGATTTTGTACTGAAACGGAGCAAGATCATCAAGATTCACTTTCTTTGATGGAATATGTGAAATATGACTACGGTTATATGTTTTCCTACTCAGAACGCCCAGGAACGCCTGCCGCCAAGAAATATTCGGATGATATTCCTGCTGATGTGAAACAAAGACGATTAGCGGAAGTGATTGATTTGCAATTGAAATTATCGTTGGCACGTAACAATCGCCACATTGGAGAAACTCACAAAGTGTTGGTAGAAGGCTTTTCAAAACGTTCAGAAGACTTTTTACAGGGACGAAATGACCAAAATAAAAAGGTAATTTTTCCAAGAGAAGACCATAAAAAAGGGGATTATGTGATGGTGAAAATTACTTCGTGTTCATCGGCAACATTAAAGGGGGAAGCGTTAAAATAGTGAATCGTTTTTCGATGTTCGATTTTTGGAAACCAATTAGTTAATTAGCTTTTTACGAACATCAAAATTCGAGAATCAAACATCGAAATATAAATGCAAATTCAAGAATTACAATCCATAAAAGCCCGTTTCGGAATCATTGGTAACTCGCCAAATCTGAATCATGCCATTGAAGTAGCTGGACAAGTTGCCCCTACTGATATGACCGTTCTCATTACGGGCGAAAGTGGTTCGGGTAAAGAGTCTTTTTCTAAAATAATTCATAATCTTTCCGCCCGAAAACATGGTCAATTTATTGCTGTGAACTGCGGTGCAATCCCCGAAGGAACGATTGATTCTGAATTATTTGGACATGAAAAAGGAGCATTCACGGGAGCAATTGATGCCCGAAAAGGTTATTTTGAAGTAACCGATGGTGGAACAATTTTCTTGGATGAAATTGCAGAAATGCCTCTTGGAACGCAAGCACGCCTATTGCGAGTACTCGAAAATGGCGAATTTATTCGTGTTGGCTCATCAAAAGTTCAGAAAACTAATGTGCGAGTAGTGGCAGCAACTAACATCAATTTAATGACTGCTGTTGAGCGTGGTAAATTTAGGGAAGATTTATATTATCGTCTAAATACTGTACCCATTTTTGTGCCTCCGCTTCGGGATAGAGGCATGGATATTGAACTTTTATTCAGAAAATTCACGACAGATTTTGCCGAAAGATACCGCATCAAACCGATTCAATTAACGCCCGATGCCCAGCAAATTTTATTGTCTCAACGGTTTCCAGGCAATATTCGTCAATTGAAAAATTTAGCGGAACAGATTTCAATTTTGGAGGTGGACGAACGAATTATTGATGCGAATAAATTGACCCATTATTTGCAAATGAACAATGGACAATCAATCAGTGGTAGTTTAATACGTAGAAATATAGAGGATAAAGCAGCCGATAATTTTTCAGAAAGAGAATTACTCTACAAGATTCTTTTTGATATGCGAAAGGATGTTACAGAGTTGAAAAAAATGTTTTTGGAGGTATTGAAAAATAGTGAAGTAAGCCCTGACATTTTAAAAGGAAATGAAGGTTTATTTCAGAATTTGGAATCTGAAAGGTCATTTCAATATCAGCCAAATTCGCATCAACCCGAAACAAATCCTGCCAGAATGTTGAATGGGCATCATAATAATCAACCAAGTCCTGAATTAACAATTATTAACTACAATGGTGAAAATCAGGAGAATAAAAATGCTTTTATAGACGTTACACACGAAGCCGAAGAAGTTTCATTCTCGCTTGAAAAACAAGAGAAGGGTATGATTATCAGGGCTTTACAAAAAAATAAAAACAAACGGAAATATGCCGCACAAGACCTTGGTATCTCAGAAAGAACACTTTACAGAAAAATCAAACAGTATGACATTGAGGAGGAGTAAACCAAGCTCCCCAGCCCCCAGAGGGGGAGTTTCTTTACGAGTAATTTTTCGATTTTGTTTTTTTTTGCTCCCCCTTTGGGGATTGGGGGGCTGTTATACGTTCCGTGGAGCAAGTCTTGACCCAAATTTGAAGACCATTCAAATTCAAAATTTTCAGTTTCAAACCGCAGGTGGACCTCCAAATTTGAGCTTGCAGTTTAATGAGAAATTAAAGGAATATTTTCAGCGAAATACGTCCTTAAAAACAGCTAATATCAATCCAGATTTGATGTTTGAAGGAGCAATTACGGGTTTTACGGTTGAACCAAAAGCGGCTTCTTCGGATGATAAAGGTGGTTTAAATCGATTGACGATAACTATTTCAGTGAAGTTTACCAATGCCAAAAATGATGAAAAGAGTTATGACCAAGAGTTTTCTTTTTATCAAGATTTTGCCCAAACGCAAACCATCACAGCCGTGCAAGGGGAGTTAGTACCCAAAATTTTAGATCAAATTGTGTTAGATATTTTTAACAAAACTGCGGGGGAATGGTAATATCAATGATATAATGAGTGGATGATAGAATGATAGAATATCGTTTCTGTGATTAACTAAAAGCCATCTCAAAATATTATATCATTCACTCAATCTATCACTCACTCATTGATAAACATGAACAAAGACGTATTTTCATATCTCATAGCTCACCCAGCCAATCTTTCGATGTCGGATGTGAAAACTGTTAAGGCAATTACTAAACAGTTTCCTTACTGTCAATTGGGGCATACTTTATTGGCAAAAGGCTATCATATACATTATGCGAAGGAATTGGCTTTCGAGAAAATTCGTCATGCTTCTGCCCATTCGCTTAGTAGAAATGCCCTGCGTAAATTGATAAATGGTAGTTTTAAGAACGAAATAAGTTCAGCAAATCAACCAAAATTTGATTCTGAATATTTGCACAAATTTACAGAAAACTCTGTTAGTCAATCAGTTAATTCACCAGAAGAAGATATTGATGAGCAAACTGAAATGATTTCTAATTTGGATATGCTCACTAATTCATCAGCTGTTGAGGATTTGTTATTGGATGATATTGTACAAAGAAAACAATTGCAGAATTCAATCATTGATAGTTTTTTGATGAAAGACCCTGGACTTATCAGAACGACCAAGAGTCAGTTGGAAGCAATGGGAAAACAAGAAGATTTATCGGTTGGAAGTGCCAAGTTAGAAAGAGGAATTGTGACCGAGAGTTATGCCAAAATTTTGACCATGCAAGGGCGTAGAGACAAGGCAATAGAGGTTTATGAGAAATTAATTTTGAAATTTCCAGAAAAAAAGGCGTACTTTGCAACCAAAATTCAAGAATTGGCATAATTTTATACACATTTGAAAATGTGCTAATTTGAGAATTTGAAAATGAGTGAGCAACACAATTATCTAATCTTTATTCAAAATATTTTCAAATTGGCAATTTTTAAATTTGCTTATTTTCAAATTAACTAATCATCAAATTATCAAATTAAAGTCATGTTCGGAGCAATTATCGTAGTTATTTGTATTATCGCAGTATTATTAGTTTTTGTAGTATTAATTCAAAACCCAAAAGGCGGTGGTCTTTCAGGTGAATTTGGAACGGCTGGTGCGAGCCAAATGTTTGGTGTACAACGCACAGGCGACCTTTTAGAACAAATCACTTGGGGTGGAGCTATCACGATTGCGTTGTTAGTTTTAGCAACAAAATTTATCACACCAACTGAAACTGGTAGTGGTATTGAGTCTCAAAATGTAGAAGCGGCAAAGAACAAAGCGGGAATTCCTGCGGCAACAACTCCAGCACCAAATCCTACGGCACCAGCACCAAATCCAACCTCACCAGCAACACCAACACCTGCGAAAAAATAATTTTAGAATTTAGATTGATAGGAGTGCTTTAATCAGCACTCCTTTTTTGTTGTCTGAAATTTTGAAAACGATTTTAAGATTTTTAGGATTTAACATGATTTTTTTAGGAACCAGAACAGTTTGAAACTCAAATCCCATAAATCATTTTAATCCAACAAATCGTGTTGAAACGATTGAGTATGTCAAATCTTGCTTTACTCTATTAATAAAATCACAATCTGTCAGCAAAACTGACAATTTTGCAGAATTTTAGGCAATGGCATAAAATATGACGAAATTTGTTAAACGAGACTTTGGAAAAGTTTTTTGGAGTCTAAAACCTAAAATAATAATTTAAATATTAAATAGCAAATCAATGTCAACAGTAAGTATTAAGCCTTTGGCTGACAGAGTTCTGGTTGAACCAGCAGCCGCAGAAGAGAAAACATCATTCGGAATTTATATTCCAGATAATGCCAAAGAAAAACCTCAAAGAGGAATTGTGATTGCAGTAGGTGCTGGCAAAAAAGATGAGCCAATGACTGTTGCCGTTGGTGATACTGTTTTATACGGTAAATATTCTGGAACTGAAATCGCAGTGGAAGGAAAAGATTACTTAATCATGCGTGAAAGTGATATTTTCGCAGTTTTGTAATTAGTTAATCGTTATTTATTATTATACCTTTAACGATAAAAGTAAACTCCAAATCTTCATAAACTTAATCTTGAACAGTAATTGGTTACTGAAACAAATAACCAGTAACTAATTACCAATAACTAAAAAAATGGCAAAGGAATTATTTTTTGACACGGATGCACGTGACAAATTGAAAAAAGGTGTTGATACCTTAGCAAATGCAGTAAAAGTAACGTTAGGACCAAAGGGACGTAACGTAATTATTGATAAAAAATTCGGTTCACCAACAATTACGAAAGATGGTGTATCGGTAGCAAAAGAGATTGAATTAGATGATCCCGTTGAAAATATGGGTGCTCAATTGGTGAAGGAAGTTGCTTCTAAAACGGCTGACCAAGCGGGTGATGGAACAACAACAGCAACAGTTTTGGCTCAGGCAATTTATACAATCGGTTCTAAAAACGTTGCGGCGGGTGCAAACCCAATGGATTTGAAACGTGGAATTGATAAGGCAGTTTTAACGGTTGTGGCTTCTTTAAAATCACAGTCGAAAGCCATTGAAACTTCTCAACAAATTGCCCAAGTTGCTACAATTTCAGCAAACTCTGACTTCACAATCGGAACCATGATTGCTGATGCAATGGAAAAAGTGGGTCGTGAAGGCGTTATTACGGTTGAAGAAGCTCGTGGAACTGAAACGGAAGTTAAAACCGTAGAAGGAATGCAGTTTGACCGTGGATATTTATCTCC
>JAYUIP010000464.1:0-2132 GCA_043765945.1 Arcicella sp. | reverse complement strand
CGGCAGGTTCACACGCTTTTTCTTGGACAATCTTTGGTTTAGCCGTCCTCACAACCACTTTTTTACAGATTCTTTCCAATTTTGCCAATGATTATGGCGATACCGTTAGTGGCGTTGATACCGTTGAAAGAACCGTTGCTACTCGGGCAGTTCAGACAGGGGCAATAACCCGAGTACAAATGACCCAAGCCATCATTTTAATGTCAGTTTTGTCGTTTATTACAGGTTCATTATTGATTTATGAAGGCTTGAAAGATACTTCTACTCAAATAATCATTACCTTTTTTGGCTTAGGAATTTTGGCAATCATTGCCTCAATTACTTACACAGTAGGCAAAAGACCTTATGGATACATGGGTTTAGGCGATATCTCTGTTTTGATTTTCTTTGGTTGGGTAGGTGTATTGGGTACTTATTTTCTATATACCCACGAAGTAAATTTATTAATGTTTTTACCAGCAACTTCATGCGGACTTTTTGCCGTTGGAGTACTGAATATCAACAATATACGAGATATTGAATCGGATATCAAGACGGGTAAAAACTCCATTCCAGTACGTTTAGGAAAAGATAAAGCCGTTATTTATCATTGGTTTTTATTGATTGGTGGATTTGTTTGTGCAGTGGTTTATTCTCTAATTAATCAGTTTGAACTAATAAACTGGATATTCTTAATCATACTTCCATTGCTAATTAAAATAGGCTTAGGTGTTTCAAAAGGGCAAACCCCCGCTCAAATTGACCCATTTTTAAAGGTTATGGCATTAACGACTTTGTTGTTTGTGATAACTTTTGGCATTGGGCAGGTGTGGTAAACCGAGCTGGGCGGCATTCCGTTTCCGCATAGGATTGTAATTATTTTTATTGACTGATGCGGAAGCATCGGGTTACATTCACGGAACTTCCACTAATGATTTTTCGTTTCTAATTTGAACAATAATTCACCAATAACCAACATGGTAACAGTAACCGATATAGCAGCCAATAAAATCATAGAACTTCGTCAAAAAGAGGGGCTTACCGATAATTTCAACGTTCGTGTAGCCGTGGAAGGCGGAGGATGTTCGGGTTTGATGTATAATTTAGATTTTGCCTCTGAGCCAAAAACAACCGATATGATTTTTGAAGATAAAGGTGTGAAAATTATGGTGGATAAAAAATCTATCCTCTATTTGGCAGGCACAGAATTAGATTTCTCAGATGGATTAAACGGCAAAGGTTTTCAATTCAGAAACCCGAATGCTTCACGGACATGTGGGTGTGGAGAGAGTTTTGCGGTTTAAGTATTGAAATATGGTATAAATGAAAAGTCCCTGCAAATTTTGGTTTGTAGGGACTTTTTATTGGTGATTTGCCTAAAATAACTTAACCTTCCTCCGAAACCACCCCATTCTCACATTTCAAAATTCGTGCAGGAAACTTTCTAATCATATCAAAATCATGAGTAGCCATTAGAATTGCTGTTCCTGTTTTATTTATTTCGTGAAAAAGTTTAATGATTTGTCCTGATACTTCGGGGTCGAGATTCCCTGTGGGTTCATCGGCAAAAAGGATTTGGGGTTCGTTCAATAATGCTCTTGCAATCACGATTCTTTGTTGCTCGCCACCTGATAATTGATGCGGCATTTTGTCTTTCGAAGTGGACATTCCTACTTGCATTAATACCTCAGCGATGCGTGCTTTAATTTTCCCAGAATCCTTCCAGCCCGTTGCTTCCAAAACCCACAGCAAATTTTCATTAACATTTCTGTCCATAAATAACTGAAAATCTTGAAAAACTACCCCAATTTTACGACGAAGTAAAGGACGGTCGGCAGGTAAAAGTGTCTCAATTTCATACCCTACTACTTTTGCTTTTCCACGCTGAAGCCAAAGATCAGCGTATAATGTTTTCAATAAAGAACTCTTCCCGCTACCAGTTCGTCCAATCAAGAACACAAATTCGCCTTTATTAATAGAAAAATTAACGTCGCTGAGTACGACACGTTCTTTTTGGTAAATAAAAGCATTTTCAATGGACACAACGGGATTGAGGGTAAACATAATGATAAATTGGGTTTGTTTCGAGTTATTTATTCCAAAGATAATACTTAAAAACAAAAAATCCGCATGATAAAATCAAGCGGATTTTT
>JAYUIP010000463.1:0-6128 GCA_043765945.1 Arcicella sp. | reverse complement strand
CGGAAGTGAACGGGCAGAAAGATTTATATAATGACTTGCAAATCAGGTTACTAATTGATTCTGTTGATGCCATTGCTGATTTTAAAAAAGCTGAGCCGTGGTTAAAAAAACTATTGAATGCTTATGCTGATGGAATTAATTTTTACCTCCATAAACACCCCGAAACAAAACCCATTTTACTTACTCGTTTTCAACCGTGGTATCCACTTTTATGGACAGATGGCAGCATCGGAGCAATTTCTACGGCTGATATTAGAAATGATGAGATTCGGAATTTTTATTCCAAACGGGAAGGGAAAATCAATGAGGTGGATGAAGATATGACGAAAAGCCGTAAAAGCCTCACCCCCAACCCCTCTCCCGTGGATAGGGGAGTTTTCTCAGACGAATTTCCCCCTCTCCACGGGAGAGGGGTTGGGGCTTCGGATGAGGCTTGGCAAGACTTCCAACAAACAGGCTCAAACGGTTTCGCTATTGCTCCAAAACTCACAGAATCTGGCAAATCAATTTTATACATCAATCCACATACAACTTTCTATTTCCGTCCAGAAGTGCAGGTTGTTAGTGAGGAGGGTTTGAATGCTTACGGGGCAGTTACTTGGGGGCAAATGTTTGTTTATCAAGGCTTTAACCAATATTGCGGATGGATGCACACCTCCAATAATGTGGATGTTGCGGATATGTATGCGGAGAAGATTTTGAAGAAAAACGGAAAGTTTATGTACGAATATGACGGAAAACTAAGAGCCGTTACCCAAAAAAAAATCGTGTTGAAATACCTTGAAAATGGCATTTTAAAAGATAAAATTATCACCGCCTACTACACCCACCATGGACCCGTGATGGCGAAAAGGGATGGAAAATGGATAAGTTTAAAATCTTATAATCGTTCGATGGCGAGTTTGATTCAGTCTTGGAAACGTACCAAAGCCAAAGGATTTGAGGATTATAAAAAGGTGATGGATTTGAAAGCAAATACTTCTAATAATACTGTTTTTGCGGACAATCAAGGAAATATTGCCTACTGGCACGGCAATTATGTTCCTATCCGTGACACAAAATATAATTGGGGAAAAGTGGTGGACGGCTCAACCTCCAAAACTGAATGGAAAGGATTGCATCCTGTGGAAGAAACCGTGCATAGTTATAATCCTGTGAATGGTTGGTTGCAAAATTGTAATTCATCGCCCTTCACCGTTGCGGGAGAAAATAGCCCCAAAAAATCCAATTATCGCCCCTACATGGCTCCTGATGGGGAAAATTTCAGAGGAATCAATGCCGTGAGAGTTTTAAATAAGGAGAAAAACTACACAATTGACAAGGTAATTGCCACTGGATATGACACTTATTTGTCGGCTTTTGAGATATTAGTACCTGCCATAATTAAGGCTTTTGAAACAAACGTTCAGCCCACAGATTCGCTTTATGCTTTGTTGAATGAACCGATTTCAGTCTTGAAAAACTGGGATTATCGAGCTACTGAAAGTTCAGTTGCCACGACTTTGGCAATTGAAACAGCCCAAAAAATGAATCCCATGATTACGAGAGTTTACGTAGAAGAAGGCGAACTTGACCAAGTGGAAAATACCAAAAAATTTGCCACCACTGCCTCAAAAGAAGATTTATTATTACCCCTATTGAAAACGGTAAATGATTTAAAAACGAAATTCGGAAAATGGCAAATGCCCTGGGGCGAACTCAATCGTTTTCAGCGAATATCGGGCAATATGAACGAAAAATATGACGATGATTTGCCAAGTTTAGCCATAGGAAGAGCTTCTGCCCTTTGGGGTTGTTTGCCTTCATTCAACAGTAAATACATGGAAGGAACAAAAAAACGCTACGGCGTAGGTGGCAATAGCTTCGTATGTGCAGTAGAATTTGGCGAGAAAATCAAAGCAAAATCCCTTTTGGCAGGTGGAAATAGTGGCGATAAAAATAGTAAACATTTCAACGACCAAGCACAAATGTATCAGCAAGGGAAGTTTAAAGATGTACTGTTTTATCGGGAGGATGTTTTGAAGAATGTGGAGAGGAGGTATTGGGTTGGGGAGTGATGGTTCACAATAACGAATTAATATTTTTCTTAAACTATTTTCATGTATAGAATGAAACGTTAGTTTTGAAAGGTTTTGTTTTTCAAATAGTCAAGATGTTAATGCTGTAAAAAATAGTAAATTTGTAAAATAAGTTTTAAGTTGATGGAAATAGACGATTATCAAGAAATAGAAGAGATTGACGAAAGCTCGTCTGAATCACAAGATATTACAATTCCCTTTGATCCAAAAGAAATCAATATTGCGGTTGAACCAAAAACCATTGGACAATTAGTTTCAAGACTGGAAGAAGGGGCTATTGACCTCAATACAGAGTTTCAACGGAAAGGTAACTTATGGGATGACGGAGTGATGAGTAGACTTATAGAGTCAATATTGTTAAGATTTCCGTTACCAACATTTTATTTTGATGCAGAGGAAGAAGATCATTGGTTGGTAGTTGATGGACTTCAAAGACTTTCCTGCCTTCAAAAATTCATTGTCGAAAAATCAGAAAAGAAGTTAAAATTAAAAGGTTTAGAAATTTTGCAGAATGATTATGAAGGTAAAAGTTATGATGAACTTCCTCGAACAATGCAACGTAGAATTTTAGAGACTCAAGTAATAACGTACATTATTAAACCAGGTACTCCCAAAAAAGTGAAATATAATGTATTCCGTCGTATTAATACGGGTGGACTCATGTTAAATCCAATGGAAATTCGTCATGCACTCAATCAAGAAGGTGCAACCTTAAATAATCAATCACCAGCATCATATTTGCAAAATATTTCTGAAAATACTCAATTTAGAAATCTTATAAATATTCAAGATAGAAGAATGCAAGATCGTGAGTTAATACTTCGATATATAGCATTTACTGTATTTGATTATAAAGATTACACTAAACCACTAAGTAGTTTTTTAGATAGAGCAATGGAAGAAATTGGCAAAAAATCTCTTGAAGAATTGAGACGCATTGAGAATAGACTATTTCAGGCTATAAACACAAGTAGTTCT
Source organism: Arcicella sp. (assembly GCA_043765945.1). Lineage (GTDB taxonomy): Bacteria > Bacteroidota > Bacteroidia > Cytophagales > Spirosomataceae > Arcicella. The sequence goes on along the minus strand of JAYUIP010000463.1, from coordinate 3,072 downwards.
CTTTTTGGCAAAAATATGTTTAGTAGATCTATTGCATTTCCACAATATAAGAACATGATGAATAGTGCATTATTTGAAGTTTGGACGGCACAATTAGGACGCTTAGATTCTCTACAAATTAGGAATTTAGAAACAAATAGAACAAAACTTTTAGAAGAATATAAGCTTCTTTTTAAACAAGAACGCTTTGATAGTTCGGTAACACGTTCAACGTCTGATAAAGTTTCTGTACAAGAAAGATTTAGTAAAATAGAAGCATTAATTAACCAATTTATTTGATGATAGAACGTATAGCATTACATAATTTTAAAGCCTTCGATTATGCAGAAATAAGTTTGACAGAACTTAATTTGTTTACTGGAATGAATGGTATGGGTAAATCTACTTTTATTCAATCCTTATTGTTGTTACGTCAAGCCACACAAAATAATAATACAGAAAGTTTAAGAAGTGGTTTACCTCTAAAAGGGCAGTTAATAGAAATTGGTAATGGAAAAGATGCTCAAAATATTCATGCTGAAGATAATACACTTGGTTTTGAAATAGGTTTTCAAGATCAGTCTAAACTATCGGTTCAATATAATTTCATTGCTGATTCTGATTTTTTATCGTGTTTTGAAGTTGATTATAATGAAAAAGAAATGGAGTTTCAATCTCTTTTTTCAAAAGGGAAATTTCAATATCTAAATGCTGAGAGAAAATCTCCGAGCAATACCTTCTTAGGCTCTAATTCTCAAGTAACTCAACAACGGTCATTAGGTAAACATGGTGAATATACTGTACATTTTATTGCCCATAATCAGCGTGAACCATTATCAAATCCTTCTCTGATACTTGATGGAGTACAAAATACTTTACTTGATCAAATAGACGCTTGGTTTGGACGTATTACACCCAATACACATTTGAAAGCTACCTATTTTCAAGAATTAGATATTGCCAAACTTACCTATAGTTTTGGTTCTGGAGCAAATTCAACTGGCGAATTTACCCCAATAAATGTTGGTTTTGGCTTTACTTATGTTTTGCCAGTCATTACGGCTGTATTAGCAGCGAGAAAAGGAGATTTAGTCATTATTGAAAATCCAGAATCGCATCTTCATCCTCAAGGGCAAGCTCAATTGGGGGAACTATTTGCAATGGCAGCTGAAGGAGGAGTTCAATTAATTGTAGAAACACATAGTGATCATTTATTGAATGGAATAAGAGTAGCTGTAAAACAAAAGAAAATAGAACCAGAAAAAGTTTCAATTTTTTATTTTGAAAGAGACGAAGAATCAGATGAACATATTACAAAAATCATACAACCAATTGTAGATGTAGATGGAAGACTCAGCCGACAACCCAAAGGTTTTTTTGATGAATACGCTAAACAATTAGACCAACTAATACAGTGAAAGAATATATTTTTAATGAATTGTCTGTAAAAGATATTCTACCTACTGTTAATGATGCTCAAAAAGCCTTAGAACAATTTGTTAAAGTTACTGCCAGAGCCAAATTCATAGGATTTGATCAGATTCGTATTAGCGAATCATTAGGTAAGAGCCTATACAATTTGAAACTTTCTGAAAATTATACTGTAAATAACTGGTTAAAAGACTCAGGAGTAAGCAATGAATTGAAAGATAAATTTAGATTAATTGTTACAAATTCTCCTTTGTTAAAAGAAAATGAAGAACTCGAAAAAGATATTTTTGAGTATTCTGAGTTTTTTGTAACACTTAACTATCAAAAAAATAGAGTTTATGGATTAGGAGTGGCATATCTCAAGAATACTCTGGCTATAAGTTTACAAGGAAATGAATTTTGGAATTGTTCAAGCATTGAATTATCACACAATCATCTTGATGAAGAAGGAAATGAACAAGTTAAAAATAGAGAAGTTTTACATTTTATGAATGAAAATCACTTAGAGGAGCATAAAGAGTGGTTTGAAAACAAGCAAAGAGAATTATTAAATCGAAGTTCTGAACTCTGGACAAAGAGATTAGTGTTTTTCCCAAACTTGATTTTGTGTGGTGAAGTTGAATACCAATTAAGAAAAATAGGTTTTTCTAAGCACTTTGATCAAATTATAGAAAGATTAAGAACATTGAATGATTTTGTTGCAAAATGGAATAAAGGTGAATTTAATTATGATGAAATAAACAGAACTACAAATCTTAGAATATCCCCTGAAAGCACCAGAACAATGAATCGATTTGGAAATGAAAGAAAATTTAAACTTCCTGATGGTAAGCGTGAATATCACGAATTACACATAAAAACAGGAGATTTAAGATTTCACTTTTATCCCAATAATGAGACAAAACAGATTTATATTGGATATATAGGTAAACATTTAAATACGATAAGTGGATAAAATACAAGCAAAAAAGTACTAACTTTCTCCACGTTTTGAATAAATTCCATTTCTATTGCATAATTACCAATGAATTATTAGTAGCATTCGACGATGTTTTAAAACTACAAAGAACGTTCGCTCGTTTATAAATTGAATAAAGAATAATAAATTTTCAAAAAAATTACCCCAGAAAATTCCCAAACCCCAAAAAAGCCGAATCCACAAAAACCGTGAATTCGGCTTTTTGTTTTCAATAAAAATAGTAGATTTGTATTAAAAAATCAAACCCCTGAAAATGAAGCCATTAGCCCTTTTTTGACTATATTTATTCATTAAAAATCTTTGATAAGTGAGTTATAATCTTTCTGCCACAGTTACCGAAGGGTTGAATATGGATAAGCTGATAACTCCAACTACCATAATAGATTAACGCTTTTGCCTTCACTAACAAACTACAAATGCCTTAAATTTTAACACCCCAAAAAACAACTTTCCCCCCAAAAAATACGTTCTCCCTAAAATCAACAAACTCTAAATATGAAAAAAATAATTATTGCCTCCGCAACCTTATTGAGCTTTCTTGCCTGTAATTCCTCCAAAGATGAAATAACGCATACAGCCCAAAATCCTACGCCAATTACTGAGAATATTACCCTCACCCAAGAAACCGTTTTCTCTGACCGTGGAATTATCTGGGGTTTTGAATTTCTCCCAAATAATGACAT
>JAYUIP010000462.1:0-6141 GCA_043765945.1 Arcicella sp. | reverse complement strand
GTTTTCATGGAACAAACTATTTAGATGTTTTTAGTGCTTATACCAATAGTTTTGCAGCTTCACCAGGTTTTTATTTACAAGCAGGGCAAACTTATAATTTAGAATTTTTAGCCAAGGCTGGAAACAAAACAATTAAACTATTTCTCAATAAAAAACAAACGCTCAATAACAGTATTGTTGTTGATACGGTAAGAATAAGGAGTGCAGAAAATTATAATGTTCTTCATAAAAAAAATATTTCTGTAACGCAAAGTGGCACTTATTATCTCATTTTTCATTATCCACTCGTTGAAAGTTACGTTCAAATAGGGCTTGATAATATCAGAATCACTGGAAATGGATTAAATATCGCTCCTGTTTCCAAAATTACAGCTCCTGCAAATAACGTAAGCGTGGCTGAAAACTCTCTATTAACTTTAACCTCAGAGCCTTACGACTTGGACGGGAGTATTCAAAAAGTAGAATATTATGCCGAGGAAATCAAAGTGGCAGAATCATCCCTCCCACCTGCGTATGAGGCAGTTTGGACAAATATTCCCAAAGGAAGATACAACCTAACTGCCCGCCCGATTGACAACGACAACGTTCAGGGAATTTCCCTAAAAACAGTCGTTACCTCTGACACAAACCGTTTTTCAGTATCAAGTATAGTAGGTGGCATCGGACAAGATGAAATTCGGGGTATTATTTTCCAGAAAAACGGTACCATAATTTTAGCGGCAAATATTGGAAATATTTCACACTTGAACCCTCCAACCAAGTTTTTGAATGGTGCAACAACTGATTCATCGGGGGTAATAATCCGACTTTCTTCCGATGGGAAAAAGATACTTTCCATCACTCGTTTATGTTCAAAAATTGCAGATATTTCAAAAGATGGAAATGACAATTTGTACGTAGCTGCCTCAAAATCAGGCGTTTTTAAAGTAAATCCAACCGCTGATACTATTCGTTGGCGTAAATTTTTTCCTAAAACTGTTCATCGAATTGATGCAGGTACATCAGGAAAAAATATCTGTATGACCGCCAATGAAACCGATATTGACGATGCAACTTTAACGGGAACCAGCAATTATCTTCACGACGAAAACGGCAATTTGATTTATCAGTACGGTGGCGTTTCTCAATACGGAGCTGATGTAGCCATTGATGAAGCTTCACAAACAGTTATTATGGTGGGATTTAAGAATTTTAATACTTTTGATAGAAGCGGTGGTACGCAAGTTCTGCCCGTTTATATTCCCGTGATGCGTGGAAGAACTTACAGTGGCATTACTAAATACGTTGCTTATGATTGGAGTTCAGACACTACTTCAACTCGCTGGATTAATCGCTCAAATAATAATATGGCAGATGCCCGTTTGAATCGTTGCGTGATAGGTCAGGACGGAAAACTGTATCTTGCAGGACAAGTTTATGGAGGTAATCATTGTTTCAGGTATTCTCCTTATGATATTATGGAACCTACTGTTTTGGTGGGTGGTGACCATTTTTTTACCCTCTCAAACACTGGCACAGAATCACACGTATATATAGGTAGATATGACCCTGCAACGGGCATTAAAGACCGTGGACAAACTTTCACGGCAAGATTACCCAACACAAAAGGTAATAGTGTTTTCATTGATAAAGGTGATCTTAATGCTGATTCGACAGGTAGGATTTACTTGACGGGAACCTCCGCTTATGGTTTACCACTCACAACTGATTATATTCCAGGCGAATATACAGGAGGTGCATATTTATTGGTATTAAGTCCAAGCATGGCAACTCGAGAGATGTGTGTTCGTCTGACGTTTGGGTACGGTAAAGCCATTGGAATTTATAACAGTAAACGGTGGATGTTTGGGGGGTTTTCGGAAGATACTGAAAATAAATCTTACTTAAAAAACTCATTTCAGAATACTAATTTAAGCACTTCTATCAACAAATGGGAAGGGTATTTTGGGTATTATAACACCCAAAAATGCCCAGAAACACAAATTTCAAGTGCAATACCAACAGGCACTCTCGGAATGTCGGGCAGATGGAATGTGGGTTCAACTTGGCAATGCGGAAAAGTTCCAACGGCAATAAGTTCAGTAACCATTGAGGCGGGTCATACGGTCATTATTCCTTCTGGTTATACTGGAAAGGCTTTAGATTTAGAATTGAAAGGGATCTTGAAGAAAGACGTTGGAAGCGGATTTGAGATAAAACGTTAATAGAAATACATTTTTTACTAAACTATGAACCCCCTCCTATTTATATTGTTATAGTGTCATTAGTCTTTTAGCCAAATCAATAAACCTAAAAAAGAGAAAAATGACAACAAAAAGTATTGATACAACCTTCAAATTGGGGGGAGATATCACCATAAAACGCATTGGATACGGAGCCATGCGAATTACGGGCAACGGTGTTTGGGGAATGCCAGATGACAAAGATAATGCCATTAAAGTATTGCAAAAGGCGGTAGAATTGGGCGTAAATTTTATTGATACCGCCGATTCTTATGGACCATACGTTTCCGAAGAACTAATTGCAGAAGCCCTATATCCTTACAAAGAAGAATTGGTAATCGCCACAAAAGGTGGTTTGGAGAGAACTGGGCCTAATCAGTGGCCCGTAAATGGGAATCCAAAACATTTGCAAGAAGTTCTTAACGGTAGTTTAAAACGTTTGAAATTAGATTGTATTGACTTATACCAATTGCACCGCATAGACCCGAATGTTCCCGTGGAAGACCAAATGAATTTCTTAAAGAATGCTCAAAAAGAAGGTAAAATTAAGCACATTGGGTTAAGCGAAGTGGGCGTTGACGATATTAAAAGAGCAATGGGGTATTTTACTGTTGCGAGTGTGCAAAATATGTACAGTTATGGAAATCGTAAATGGGAAGATGTTTTGAGATTTACCGAAGAAAATAATATTGCATTCATTCCTTGGTATCCTTTGGATGCGGGTAATCCAGCTGGTGAAGAAAAGTTGCAGAAGATTGCAAACAAGCACAATTCAACAGTTCATCAAGTGGCATTAAATTGGTTACTGCATCGTGCTTCAAATTTGTTGTTAATTCCTGGAACGGCAAATTTAGAGCATTTAGCAGAAAATATGGGAGCTTTGCAGGTTGAGCTCACCGAAGAAGATATGGCATTTTTGGGATAAGCATTAAATTAAAATTTAAAAGGCATTTGGAGGTATTTTATCCTGCAAATGCCTTTTTTTAACATTAAGTCACCAAAAACCCCGTCTCATGCTTTATTTCTGACATCACAAAAATGGAGTGCGTACTACCTATATTCTCCAAAGAAGCTAATTTATTCATTAAAAACGCCTGATATTCTCGCATATCGTGGACGACAATTTTTAACATAAAATCATAATCTCCCGAAATATTATAACATTCCTGCACTTCGTCTAATCGCACAATTTCATGCACAAATTTCGCTCCTGCCTCTTGTGCGTGTTCTTTGAGGCGAATACTGCAAAAAACGACTAAATCTTTCGCAACCTTCTCTCTGTCCACCAGAGCCACATATTTTTTGATTACGCCATCTTTTTCTAACCGCCTCACTCGCTCATACACTGGCGTTGGCGAGAGGTTCAAGCGAGAGGCTAATTCCTTAGTTGTCAAAAGAGCATCTTGTTGTAAATGTCTAAGAATCTCTTTGTCGGTTGAATCCATTTTTATTGCCATAATTTTAAAAGATAATTTATCGTTTCTCGGAAAAATACCTTATTTATTTAGTTAATAATATCTAAGTATTTCAAAAATAAAAGTAAATATATCTAATTATTTGAAATAAAGTAAATTATTTATCCAAAACCGATAAATTTGTAGTAGATTTTATTGAGAAAATATTAGCAACGATTTATAAATGGTAAATTTGTACTTTGCTAAGAAGACCGATTACGAAGATGATAGATAGACCAAACATAAGAGAAGTATTAAAAGACCGAATTCTTGTCCTTGACGGGGCAATGGGTTCGTTGATTCAAGAATATAAATTATCCGATGCTGATTATCGTGGGGAACAGTTCAAAGATTTTCCGCACGAGGTAAAAGGCAACAACGATATGTTGTCGATAACTCGCCCTGATGTTATCAAGGAAATCCACGCCAAATATTTTGAAGCGGGGGCGGATATTGCTGAAACTAACACATTCTCAGGCACTTCCATCGCAATGGCGGATTACCACATGGAAGATTACGTCTATCAACTCAATTACGAATCGGCAAAAATTGCCCGTGAAGTAGCGGATGAATTTACGGCAAAAAATCCTGCGAAACCTCGTTACGTTACGGGTTCAATCGGACCCACTAATAGAACTTTATCGTTATCACCCGATGTGAACGACCCAGGTTATCGTGCCGTAACGTTTGATGAATTGGTGGATGCTTACACCGAGCAAATACGAGGTTTAATTGATGGTGGAGTCGATTTACTGTTGGTAGAAACTGTTTTTGATACACTAAACGCAAAAGCAGCACTTTTTGCCATTGATAAGTATAGCCCCCTGACCCCCAGAGGGGGAACTGATACAACAGATAGAGTAAAGTATCCAATCGTAAAGGGACAGTTTTGGGATGCTCTTAATTCCCCCTCTGGGGGTAAGGGGGCTATCATGGTTTCGGGAACAATTACGGATGCTTCGGGGCGTACTCTTTCGGGACAAACCACGGAGGCATTTTTGACTTCAATATCACATTTAGATTTGCTTTCAGTGGGTTTAAACTGTGCTTTGGGGGCAGATTTGATGCGTCCTTACGTGCAGATATTAGCTCAGAAATCTAAGTTTATGACTTCGGCTCACCCCAATGCGGGTTTGCCGAATGAGATGGGTGAATACGACCAATCTCCTTCTGAAATGGCGGAAATTATTGATGATTTCTTGGAAAATAGTTTCTTAAATATCATCGGAGGTTGTTGTGGAACTACGCCCGCCCACATTGCTGAAATTGCAAAAGTGGCGGCAAAACATAAGCCAAGAATCATTCCAACGTTTGAACCTTATCAAAAACTGTCTGGTTTAGAGCCACTGAACATCACCAAAGACATTAGATACGTGAATGTCGGTGAGCGTTGTAATGTTACGGGTTCCAAGAAATTTGCCCGTTTGATTCGTGAAAATAAATACGAAGAAGCCATTGCCGTTGCCCGTGAACAAGTGGATGGTGGGGCAATGGTGATTGACGTAAACTTGGACGAAGGTATGATTGATGGCGTGGAAGCCATGAAGACGTTTTTGAATCTGTTGATGGCAGAACCAGACATTGCCACACTGCCCATCATGGTCGATTCGTCGAAGTGGGAAGTGATTGAAGCGGGTTTGAAATGCGTGCAAGGGAAGTCAATCGTGAACTCCATTTCGTTGAAAGAAGGCGTTGAAAAATTCAAGGAAAATGCCGAGAAAGTGAAACGTTATGGAGCCGCTACGGTGGTGATGGCGTTTGACGAAGACGGTCAGGCGGATTCATACCAAAGACGGATTGAGATTTGTAAAAGAGCGTATGATATTTTGGTGGATGAGGTAAAATTTCAACCCGAAGACATCATTTTTGACCCCAATATCCTAACGGTAGCCACTGGTTTAGAGGAACATAACAATTATGCCGTTGATTTTATTAATGCCACCCGTTGGATAAAAGAGAATCTTCCTTATGCCAAAGTATCGGGTGGAGTTTCCAATATTTCTTTCTCTTTCCGTGGCAACGAACCCGTCCGTGAGGCGATGCACACCGTGTTTTTGTATCACGCTATCAAGGCAGGAATGGACATGGGAATCGTGAATGCGGCTCAATTGGGCGTATATTCCGACATTCCAGCCGATATGTTGGAACTTTGCGAAGACGTATTATTGAACCGAAGAGACGATGCAACGGAGCGTTTAGTAACCTTTGCTGAAACCGTAAAATCGAAGGGTAAGGAAGTTGTAATTGATAACGCTTGGAGAAATCAACCCGTTGGCAAACGTTTGGAACACGCTCTGATTAAGGGACTTACGGAATTTATTGATGAAGATACCGAAGAAGCTCGCCAGTTGGTGGATAAACCGCTACACGTTATCGAAGGTCCTTTGATGGACGGTATGAACGTGGTGGGTGATTTGTTTGGGGAAGGAAAAATGTTCTTGCCACAAGTAGTAAAATCGGCAAGG
>JAYUIP010000461.1:0-2146 GCA_043765945.1 Arcicella sp. | reverse complement strand
ACTGGTAACTGACTATTCCATTATTGCCCCCCCACAATCTCCAATTGTTGCCTAATTTTCAAAGCCCTTCCTTTGCCCATCAACGTTTCCAATTCTTCGGGAGATGCTTTGTAGATGTTACTGACTGTTCCAAAATGCTTCAATAATTTCTCTGCCGTGGTTTTTCCAATGCCCTCAATGCTTTCTAATTGACTGATAATGAAATTTTTAGAACGTTTGTCACGGTGTTTTGTAATGCCAAAACGGTGAGCTTCATCTCTCAAGCGTTGAATGAGTTTTAATGATTCTGATTTTTTATCAATGTATAAAGGAATACTGTCCTCGGGAAAATAGATTTCTTCTAAGCGTTTTGCAATACCAATGATGGGTAGTTTTCCGTATAATCCTAAACTTTTCAAGGCTTCGCAAGCGGCACTTAATTGTCCTTTGCCACCATCGACAATGATTAAATCTGGCAAAGCCGCTTCTTCTTCCAAAAGCCTTGTGTATCTGCGACTAATAACTTCCCGCATCGTGGCAAAGTCATCAGGACCAACAACGGTTTTAGGCGTAAAGTGCCTGTAATCCTTTTTTGAGGGCATTCCGTTCTTGAAACAAACCATTGCCGACACAGGATTTGTACCTTGAATATTGGAATTATCAAAACATTCAATGTGTTTTGGAATCGTTTTTATCCGTAAATCATTCTTTAACGTTAAAAGAATTCGCATTTTTGAATCACCCGCACTGTCTTCGGAGGCTTGTCGGTCGGCTTTTTCTTTACGGAAATACAACACGTTTTTCAAGGACATATCCAAGAGTTTCCGTTTGTCGCCAATCTGAGGAAGCACATTTTCAACGCCTTTCAGTTCAATGGATAATGGAATATTTGTAATTACTTCTTTCGCCTCACTTTCATATTTATCTCGCATTTCCCAAACCATCATTGTCAAAACGTCTTCTTCGGTTTCATCCAATTTCTTTTTCACTTCCAAAGATTGTGATTGCGTAATAAAACCGTTCAAAATCTTCATAAAATTGAAGTAGAAAGAATCTTCATCCGACACAATTGAGAACACATCAACGTCTTTGATGTTTGGATTAACAACAGTTGATTTACTTTGAAAATTAACCAAATAAGCCAACTTTTCCTTAAATTCTTGGGCTTCTTCAAAGTTGAGTTTTGAGGCAGCCGTTAACATTTTTTCTTCAAAATACTGTCGAGAAAGTGCCATGTTGCCTTTTAGCGTATTCTTTGCCATCTCAATTTCTTCCAAATATTCAGATTCAAGTTGCAGACCCTCGCAAGGACCTTTGCAATTTCCGATGTGATATTCAAGACAAACTTTAAATTTTCGTTCTTTAATGTTCCTATCAGATAAATTCAGACTACAAGTTCTGAACTTATAAATCTGTTTGAACATATCCAGAATCGAATATAAAGCTTTTTGATTAGCAAAAGGACCAAAGAAAGTTCCCAATTTTTTATCAACTCTACGGATGGTAATGATTTTGGGAAAAGGCTCATTCGTTACGCAGATGAAGGGATACATTTTATCATCCCGCAAAAGAATATTGAACTTGGGTTGGTGCTTTTTAATGAGCGTATTTTCCAATAAAAGAGCATCAAATTCTGTGTGAACAATCGTAAATTCCAAATTCCGAATTTGAGAAACCAAACGCTTCGTTTTACGGTCGTGTTGATTGGATTTTGCAAAATAACTACTGACTCGATTCTTTAAATTTTTTGCTTTCCCAACGTATATAATCGTTCCCTCTTCATCAAAGTACCGATAGACTCCTGGCTCTTCGGGGACTTTTGCTAATGCTGATTTGTAATCAAACTCTGCCATAAATTTTTTAAACTATTCTTAAAAGGTAGTTTGTATACCCGTTTTTTAAAGGTAACAATTAAAAATAAGACTTTATTCAGTCATAGATAGGAATTTATTTTTTAATATTTTTTGAGCTAAAAAGGGCGATTAGCACTGTATAGAACTGATTATCACGAATTTATACTTTTTGTTTTTTCTAACAAGTAAAAAAATGTAAAAATTTTAATAAAAAGTATTGTCAAAAATAGAGTTTACAACTATCTTTATTGTGATTTTCAACCAATAGTATAATTTTTTCAATCAAAAACCCAATTTTTTATTATGAACACAAA
>JAYUIP010000460.1:0-6166 GCA_043765945.1 Arcicella sp. | reverse complement strand
CCGCACTTACCGCACTTACCGCAATCCCGCAATCCCACATACATACAAGTATAGTTTCGTATTACGCAATTTCGCACGTGTATTTGAATTGGTAAACTTCCACTAATTTCTTAACGCTTATTTATACTTAAACTTTAAAACACTAACATTATGGAATTCAGAGGTTCTATTGTCAAAAAAACACGTGAAGAACAAGGACACAAACAGTATTTTTTCGCCCAATTAATAGGCATCTCCCAATCCCATCTATCAAAAATTGAAAATGAGAAAGCCGTTCCTACCCTGCCAGAATTGATTACGATTTCAGTTATTTTAGAAAGGCAATTGGGGTATTTTGTTTCTTAAACGTACTTGCAAAACATAAAAAAGGCTTAAACCATCGAGTTTAAGCCTTTTTTATACATTATCACAAATTCTATTTCACCTCAAAAACCCCCTCTCCAATTCGATAGCCTTCTGAATATAATTCAATAATATGCTTGCCTTCTTTGTATGCCTGTCCACGACTATATACGAACTCGACCGATTGATGAGAATTGTCAAATAATATCTTTTGTCGGGCTGTGTAAGTGGTTTCTTTGCCTTTGTATGAGAACGTTCCCGAACCTGTTGCCATATCTGCCACGGTAGCACCCGATGGGTCGAGGATTCTTAAATAGATCGTTTTTGCTTCACGAGTTGTTACTTGATTTTCCTGCAAATAGAACGTAATTCGCACTTTGTCAACCCTTCTTGACCGATAAACTCCGCCGTCAATTTCTTTACCTTTGGTTGAAATTGCGTAGATGTTAATGCTCTCCGCACGCAAAGCAGCCGCTTGCGAAACCTTATCGTTCAGTTCACGATTGCGAGTTTCCACTTCTCTGGCACGGTCAGAGAGTTCTTTCTGTTTCAAAGAGTAATTTGTGGCAGAATCGCTCAGTGCTTTTTGAGCAAATGAAATACCTTCCAAGAGAGTTTTTGTTTCTTTGCTTAATGAATCATTCTTTGCTGAAAGAATGCCATTTTCTCTACGAAGTGTTACCAATTGAACATCTTTTTCGCCCAATAAAACCAAATAATCTTTAATTTTTGTTTCGTATTTTTTTACGGAAAAGCCTTCCATTTTCTGCAATGCCACTTTATCGGCTTGTAGTTGCGTTTTAGCTCTTACTAATTCATCAACGTTTCCTCCTAATTTCTTGATCTCAATGATTTTATAATTTAGCTGATTTTCGATGGAGTCTAATTTGGTATTTGCCAATAAAAGTTCTATGGCTTGGGTGGTTGAAACTTCTTCAACTTTACGATTATTCTGACGTTCACGGAAATATAAAAACCCTAATCCAATGGCTAAAAGTCCGAGGACTGCCACCGCAATTTTAAGTTTATTTTCGCTTTGTCTGTTTGGATTATACTCCATCTTAGGGCTTTGATAATTTACGGGTCGTGTTATTTGAGTGTGCAGTAAAATTTAGTGTAAAGCAGGCAGTAAACCATATATCAACCTAATGTACAAATTAGTAAATAATTAGGTGCTGTTTTAGCCAACTGTTTACTAAAAACTAATTACTGCTAACTGTCTAATAAACGTTTATTCTCGGGTATTATTTACTGAAAATTATCCAAGAACAATGTTTAATTTTGCAAATCTAAGTTATTAGCGTTGATAACGCAAAAAAATGTAATTGTGAACGGAGAATTGGTTATCGTTGGATAATAAATTACTCATAAAACTTAAACAAAATAAGTTGTTATGCACTTTTAATAACAAATAACTAAACAATGAACATAGCACCAAATATAGAGAAAATTAATGCTGAATTAGTGGGAACGTATGCCCGTTTAATTGCTGTTACAAAAACTAAGCCAGTAGCCAGTTTACAGGCTGCCTACGATGGAAACTGCAAGATTTTTGGGGAAAATAAAGTCCAAGAAATGGTGGAAAAATGGGAGGTTTTACCCAAAGATATTGAATGGCATCTGATTGGACATTTACAGTCTAATAAAGTAAAATACATGGCTTCGTTTGTGGCGATGATTCATTCGATAGACTCTTTGAAATTATTACAAGAGGTTGATAAACAGGCACTTAAAAACGACCGAGTGATTGATTGTTTACTGCAAATATACATTGCCCAAGAAGAAACAAAATTTGGATTATCCGAAGATGAAGCTCGTGAAATTTTGGATTCTGAGGAATTTAAAGCCATGAAAAATGTACGAATTGTAGGCGTTATGGGAATGGCAACTTTCACGGATAATCAAGAGCAAATCCGTTTGGAATTCAGAGGATTAAAAGCCTTTTTTGAAACTTTGAAAATGGAATATGCTCCTGCTGTAAACTTGCAATTAATGGAAGTTTCAATGGGTATGTCGGGTGATTATTTGATTGCCGCTGAAGAAGGTTCAACGCTGGTGAGGGTTGGGTCAGCTATTTTTGGGAGTCGGTAGTGAAAAAGGAATGGAAATTAGGAAATGGGAGGAAGGAGTTAGCTATTCCAAGTTTTCTAAGTTTAAAACTAATTCATCGTTATTTGCCATTAATTCAAAACCATCTTAGGAAAACGATACATCTGCGAATCATAAACCATTAATTGGTCAATTTCTAATTCAAAATATTTGTACAATGGTGAGCGTTCAAGTTGTTTACGAATGTCAGATTTATCTTTTCCGTTCATCGTAATCCAGCCCCTGCCAACCTCCGCAGAGATGGCATAAGAATCAATTACTCCCCTCAAAATCAGGTCACTAATCACACCACGGTGCTTTGGAACGAGATTCATGAACTCTTCATCAACACTAAAAAACACACTTACTTGATACTTATTCATATTCGGATTTTGATTTCATGGTAAATATACCAACAAATGTTTAAGTTTCTGCAAAAAATAACCCTGACTATCTTCATAATCAGGGTCTTCTAATTAGTTGGCTAAATATTTAAGAACTTCAAGTATCACAGAGTTTTGCACTGGGTATTACAGAGTGAATTAAAAAAATTTGCGGCAAGCATTCCTGTGATACTCTGTGAAAAAATTCTGTGCGACTCTGTGACCTAAACCCCTAAACCGCTCCCACCACATAAACTGCTCCTTTGGGTCCTGCTTCGGTAGTGCTTCCGCCTGTTTCTTCCAAAGATATGGCAAAGGCTTCAACTTTATCAAATGATTTCATTTTCAAAACGTTTCCATTTTCATCAATTAATCCTGCGTCCACTGGCTTTCCATTCACAAAAGCCCAAAGTTGATATTGCTTTCCCGTGGGGGCTTTTGGCAATTTCAAGGCTGATAAATATACTTCTTTTTTGTTTTTATCAAAATAAATTAATGCTTTTGCAGTTGGGTAAACTGGTTGCCCAGCTAATGTAATTACTTTAAAATCAGGATTTTGCAAAATAGCAACTTCTTCTTGATAACTCGCTTTCAAGGCTTTTCCTTCTTGGGCAAGCACTTGATTCTGCGTTTCCAAAGCTACTAATTTTTCTTCCGAATTTTTCCAATTACTGAAAAACCAGACGTTCCCTCCGATACTCAAAGCCAACAAAACCCAAGAGGCTGCCATGCTAAATATTGACCGCTGCGGAGCTGATGCACCGTTTAAACTGACAATCTCACGTGGGTTTTCGTCAATCTGTTTACTATTTGTTGCAAACATTTCACCGCCAACTGGCAATTGATTACTGTCTCCCGCTAATTGTTCATTTGCTACTGTTGCTTGTCCTCCGTGTACTGCGGCTTGAAAACGGTCGGCTGAAATTGGTTCGCTGAAAAGTTTTGCCTTTATTTTATCTTTCAAAAATGCGGGTGGTTCTTTTTCAAACTGCAAAACGTAACTTTCAAATGTATTACTGACCGATTCTATTTCCGTTTGTATTTCGGGATATTCCAACGCCAGTTGCTCCACCTCTGCCGACTCCCCGACGGTGGTTGCTCCCAGCACGTAGCTTTCTATGATTCCTGATTCTATATATTCCTTCGTGTTCATATAATTGTGGCTAAAAATCCTGTTAGAAAAACCATTCCAAATTCTACAAAATATTGTCTTAACTGTACGATGGCGGCTTTTACACGGGTCTTCACCGTGCCTAATGGAATTCCAAATTCGTCGGCAACTTCTGCCTGTGTATAACCTTGAAAATAGAGTAATTCTATCATCTGTTGGTATTCGGGGCGAAGGTTTTCGACTACCTTTTTGATTCCGATTGCGTCAATATCAAATTGACTACTTCCTTGGTTATCAATAAAATTTATACTCGTGTCAAGGTCTTGATTTCGTTGAGAATTCTGAAATTCTTGCGACCGTATTCTGTCAATGGCCGTGTTACGTGCCACATTCAAAATCCAAGTAAATAATGTCCCTTTGGTTCGATTATAGGCTTCTATATTCTTCCAAATCTTGACGAAAGCATCTTGCATAACATCAGCGGCAATTTCTTCTGAACGTACTATTTTCAGAACAACGCCATAAAGTGCCGACGAGTAATTGTCATACAAGATGGTGAATCCCCGTTCGTCTTTACTTTGCAGCAACGACACCAGGGCTTCCTCAGCTATGATTGTTTTACGTTTAGACATGAGTGTTTTTCTCGTGAATGTATTAGTGTTATGAAATAAGGTTTGAGATATTCTACTGCTTTAAGTAACAAAGAACAGTTTCATAAGTTTGACCAAATTTACGCCTAAATACATTCTTATTAAAGGGCTTAATAAAGATAATGGGATTTTGAGAGCAAATATCTGAATGTTTTAAAAACAAAGGACTCTCGCAAGCTGGAAAGCCCTTTGTATATTACCCATTATTAAACCACACCTGTCTATGAGGCGTGGAGAAAATATTTCGACGATGAGGGCAGAGGAGGATGATATTTTCAGTAAAAAAATAGTTTCATTAAAGCTCTGCACTACCTTAAAGCTATTCAATTTTCATCAATATACACCCTCCCGCTTTTACCTATCTTTTCTCTCCACACCCAATGTTATAATCGTTTAATAAATGGGTAAATAAATCATTGAATTACAGCTTAGTGGCAGATATTTGCTATATTTCTTTGTAATTATTGTTTGATTTACTTTCAAATACATCTACGAGAAAAATAGTATAGTTGGATTGTTTGGGATGAAAAAATTTGGGATATGGGTAGATTTTTATATTATTTTAACTTCTTCATCCTATCATAAACGCAAAAAATCCTATCACTATGATAGGATAATAATAAAAAGCGTAAATCCGACAGAGTGCAAAAAAGCCGTTTTTCTGTTTTATGTGTTAAATAATGTCTCCGCTTTAAAAGCAATTTTTATGAATCAGTTTCAGTTTGCGGTTGAGAATTATTTTTAGGAGTTAATCTTTTTTCTAAATTGCTCAACAATCATTTGCAAAGCTCCTAATAAGGTTGGTAAACTATGAGGTTCTAATGAAAAACGAGTCGGGTCAATGTAAATTATTTGATTTTCGAGTTTTAAAAATACCCACTCATTGCCGTTGGTAACACTTCCAAAAACGACTGGTGTTGGTTTTCCTTCGGCTTCGTTGAATTGTTGAGCCGCCGACATTTCTGCACCAGCTTGGGCAAATCCTTCTTAGACTGACCTATTCTGCGGAATGCCGCCCGTAGCCTCCACAATACAAAAAACGGCTGAATTTACTTCTAAACTTTGGGTGTCTGTACTTAGTAAGTAATCGTAAAAACCATTTAATCCAACGCTTCCGTTTACTTCAAAATTATATCCAGAAAAAATATTTAAAAATTTATTATTCCGTCTAATTTTCTTCAAAATGGGCATAATCAATAATTCTGATTTTGCTTTTTCGCTATTATAGAGAGGCATTTCTTGGGCTTATTCCATGTCGAAAGTAAGATGCAGACTCGGTTCTTTTTCTGTAACATTTGCCAAAAAACGAGAGATTTTATGGCTTATTCCAAACAGCTTTTCTAATTGACGAAGACTTGTAAAATCGCTGTATGCCATGGTTTTTTTGAAATTTACATAAATTAAATGCTCTTTAAATTATTATTCATGGTTATTTCAACGTCCTAATCCACTCCCTCACCAACGCCACACCTTCTTTGTGCGTAGTTTTCCGTCCCACTTCGGGCATCATGATGCCTGGGTCAGTGGATTCCATTCTGTAGATGAGAATTGATTTGTCGGGGTTTCCCCGCACAATGTCATAGTCACGATTG
>JAYUIP010000459.1:0-2146 GCA_043765945.1 Arcicella sp. | reverse complement strand
TCTTCGGGTTCAGCCATACGACCTTCACCTACTAAACCACTCGCTAATTCTCCAAAATTTGATTTAACGAGTTGATTACCATAAGATTGCAATTTCTTGAGATTTTCAATTGTACTCGGATGCTGATACATATCCAAATCCATCGCAGGGGCAAACATCACGGGGCATTTGGCTGAAATATAAACGGCGGTCAGCAAATCATCACATATCCCATTGGCACATTTTGCCAGCGTATGAGCCGTTGCAGGAGCAATTAAAATGACATCAGCCCATAATCCTAAGTCCACATGATTGTTCCAAGTTCCCGTTTGGTCTTTCACAAATTCCGATAATACAGGTTTTTTAGAAAGCGTTGCCAAGGTCAAAGGTGTAATAAATTCCTTTGCGGCTTGGGTCATCACTATTTGTATTTCAGTCCCTTCTTTTATCAAAAGTCGAGTCAGAAATGCAATTTTATAAGCGGCAATACTACCAGAAATTCCAATAAGGATTTTTTTATTTTTAAGCATTAATTTTGTTCTTTTTATCAATAAAGCAAATTTAAGGATTCATCAAGACATATTTTTAAAAACGATATACTCAATTCTTATTTTGATAATCTATTTAACCAAATACACGTTTATACCGCTCTTTATTCTTTTAGAATCGAAATTATTTTCACTTAAAATTTTATACTTTCTTTTGTTGTTAAGCGATTAAATTATTGGTAATTTCAGTAATATCTGCCTTTTTATCAATTTTATGAATCAAAACAAAGAGAAACTTTTTTGGAAATTACACCTCGCTTGGTGGATAATTGATTTACTTTACTCCACTACTCCCACTTCCTTAAAATTACCCGAAGGAAGCATAACACATCTTACAAGTTATTATATCGTTATTTTCTGTTCAAATGTTGGACTATCGTATTTGTATCGACTCATCTACATCAAAGTAAATCCACTTGAAAAAAATAGATTATACCTCGTAATTTCTCCACTTATTGGCGTGATAATATTAGGAGGAACCTTTTTCTTGATAACTGCTCACGGTTTTTTCTATTACTATAAAGCATTAGAAGGACAAACTATTACGACTGAGAACCGTATTTTATACCTCGTTGATTGTATTTGGGATACAATGCCGTGGTTTATGGGTTATCACCTTTTTAGGTTTGCACGGATTTCAACAGAACGAGAAGTTGAGCTACAAAAATCTTTGCAGGATTCCGAATTAGACCGTTTACGTAAACAATTAAATCCACATTTTCTTTTTAATGCCCTCAACGGAATCAAAGCCTTGGTGCTGTCAGAACCCAAAAAATCTCGTGAAGCCATCGGTCAACTATCTGATTTACTGAGACTTTCGTTAAAAACTAATCTGAATGAAAATATTTTTTTAGGAGAGGAAGTGGAAATATTGGAAAATTATTTATCCATTGAAAAAATTAGGTTTGATGAAAGAATGAAGATTGAAATTGAAATTCCTACTTCATTAAAGCATTATAAGGTGTTACCTTTTTGTCTGCAAATTTTAGCCGAGAATGCTGTAAAACATGGCATAGGCAAACTCAAAAAAGGTGGAATAATTAAAGTTTTGGCTGAAAAGGAAGGTGACCATTTGAATCTAAGAGTAATCAATACAGGAAATTTAAATAAAAGCACAGAAAATTTAGATGGAAACACTAACATTGGGCTTGAAAACTTAAAGAGAAGATTGAAAATAAATTTTGGTGCGAAAGCAGAGTTTTATATTGAGGGTGTAAATGGTTTTGTTGTGGCAACAATTTTTTTGCCTTTGGAGGTGTGACTTGGATATTTGTTAATGGTTATCAGTATGTAGAATTTATTCAATAAATAAACAATTACCGAAGGTAAAATACTAACCTTCGGTGATTGCTAATGTGACTAATACATTGATTATCCGACAATTACTTAATAACAATTAACTAATATTTGAAAACCTTAAATTGACCGTTAATCACAGAAAGTTTTAATATTAAAAATCCGATAAATTAAAGTTTCTTGAACACTAATTACAAATAGCTAAGTAGGCGATAAAAATTTGTTCGGAACACGCTGTTTGCAGTTGGCAGTAGATTAATCTGTTCATTAAGTTACTGATAATGAATTAGTTATACTGCTTTTTGATTGACTGAATACTACAA
>JAYUIP010000458.1:0-2148 GCA_043765945.1 Arcicella sp. | reverse complement strand
AATTGCAGTAACGCACACAACCCACGGAACGGATTTGAATTTTGGCACTTTGACTCGTAGCCTTTGCAAACATTTAAAAGATAAATTTGAAGTTGATGTTTTTCTAAATCACGAAGTAGAAACCCTTGAACAACAAGAAGATAAAACTTGGAAATTGAGAGTGGAAGATAAGTTAACGGGCAAAGAAAGACACGTAACTTCCCAGTTTGTTTTCATCGGAGCGGGTGGAGGTTCTTTGAGATTATTAGAAAAGTCAGACATTCCCGAAGCAGAAGGTTATGGGGGTTTTCCAGTGAGTGGGCAATGGTTAGTGTGTAAAAATGAGGAAGTGATTGCTCAACATGGGGCAAAAGTCTATGGAAAAGCCAAACTTGGAACGCCTCCAATGTCAGTTCCGCACTTGGATTCTCGTATGATAAATGGAAAAAAAGAATTGTTATTTGGACCATTTGCGGGCTTTTCTACGAAGTTTTTGAAGGAAGGTTCTTATTTAGATTTACTCGCTTCGATTTCTTTTGATAATATTTTGCCGATGTTAAATGTGGGAATTCATAATTTAGCCCTGACAAAATACCTCATTCAACAAGTAATGCTTTCGATGGAAGAAAAAGTGGATATTTTGCGTGAATTTATCCCAACTGCGAAGGACGAAGATTGGGAACTTGCCATTGCAGGGCAACGGGTACAAGTAATTCGCAAGGATGAAGAAGAAGGCGGCGTTTTGGAATTCGGAACGGAGGTCGTTACAGCAAAGGATGGAACAATTGCGGCTTTATTAGGGGCTTCGCCTGGGGCATCAACCTCCGTGGTTGTCATGTTAGAGGTAATGGAAGAATGTTTTCCAGAGTTAATGCAATCAGAAGCATGGAAAGAAAAACTGTCGGAAATGATTCCGTCGTACGGTAAATCTTTGAAAGATGATGAAGTTTTGACGAAACAGGTTCGAGACTTTACTTTTGGGGTTTTGGGAGCGTAAGGAAAATGAAGTTTTGGGTTAATGCCCTTTAATCTTAACTTTGTTTACTAAATAAATAGTTACGTAAAAAATCAAAATAACACTCTCTCCACTTCTATGAATTTAAGTTTCGACACCAGTAAAGCAAATGGATATTCAAGTAATTCTCAAATTGCGAGAATTCTAACCGAAAATTGGGTAAAAGAAAATTCATTTTGTCCAAATTGTGGTCATTTTCATTTATCCGAATTTGAAAATAATCGACCCGTAGCAGATTTTTTCTGTAAACAATGTTCAGAAGAGTATGAGTTAAAAAGCAAAGGAGGAAATCGTTTAGGGAAAAAGATAATGGATGGGGCATATTCTACAATGATAGAAAGGATTAACTCAGCAAATAATCCAAGTTTTTTCTTTCTGAATTACAACAGGAACAATTGGAGTGTGAATAACTTTTTAATGATTCCAAAGCACTATTTTGTTCCTGAAATAATCATTAAAAGAAATCCCTTAGCTGATACCGCAAGAAGGGCTGGATGGGTTGGTTGTAATATTGACATATCCAAAATTCCAGAAAGTGGAAGAATATTTATTGTGAAGGATTCCAAAGAAATTCCAAAAGATAAGGTAGAAATTAAATTACAAAGTACCTCATTCTTAAGAGGTCAAAGATTAGATTTAAGGGGTTGGTTTATAGATATTATGAATTGTGTTGATAAAATTCAAAGTGATAATTTTACTCTCGAACAAGTATATGCCTTTGAAAATCAATTGAAAGTGAAATATCCAGAAAATAATCACATCAAAGATAAAATACGTCAGCAATTACAATATTTAAGAGATAAAGGACTTCTTGAATTTACAAGTCGTGGAAATTATAAAAAAATAATCTTATGAAATCATACATAATCATAACGCACGAAGGTAAAACGAAAGCTCCTAATCCACTGTTTAAGGTAAGCAATAGGCAAGTCATGGGCATAATTAAAAATGTTGCCAATGAAAACGAGGCAATAAAAAAATTATTGATTGAAAATAATTGGATTATTGATGCTCAATTCAATGTGGCAGAGTTTGAATTATTGGAAATTTTATAATTTCAAATTAATGAATCTGCCTTTGATACCACTGTTTTGAAGAGCTAACGCATTCTCTTTACCATAGGCAATAAATACACTTGGAGCTCCAGATGTTCC
>JAYUIP010000457.1:0-2155 GCA_043765945.1 Arcicella sp. | reverse complement strand
TACAACTGCTCATCCCGAGCAATAAAGCCAAAGCGAAGACATTAATTATTAGTTTCATCTTACAATAAATAAGCGATTAAACATTGGTAAACAATCTGTAATTCAGATTAGTACGTATGTTGCATAGGCAATTGTAAGATGTTTTGTTTGTATGTTAATGATTATAAAATAATAACGAAAAAATGTTTTTGTATAGTACATGATTTCAATTTTATTTCAAAAAAAGCAGGCACAATTGTTGCTACAACAAACAAAATAATATTCTGCATTTTACATACATTCTAAATTAAAATTTGGATTATTCCGTAATATGTTTCTATAAGATAAGTACAAACGAATAATGTATTGTTAATATTTGTTAATAGTCATTAAATATTTTAGCATTTTGTTGGGAATTATTAGAACAACTATTATCTTTGATTTAACCTTTCGGGAATATCCTATGAAAGAACAAGCATTGTCACTAAAAAAAACAAAAGATATACAATTTGAATAAAAGCTTTACGTTAACTAAATAGATTTATCAAAATGGAAAAAGTCCATGTTAACGACAGTGAGCTTGTATCACTTTATATCAAAAATAGTGACGAAAAAGCCTTCGAAACGCTTGTTCGCCGTTACAAATCCAAAGTTTATACTACGATTTATTTGATTGTTAAGGATACCTTCGTAGCCGAAGATTTAATGCAAGATGTTTTCATCAAAGCAGTAGATGTTTTGCGTTCGGGAAGGTATAATGACGAAGGTAAATTTTTGCCGTGGATACTAAGAATAGCCCACAACATGGCAATTGACTATTTCCGTCGTGATAAACGCTATCCAAATGTTGTATTTGAGGATGGTAGTAGTGTATTCAACACGCTTGATTTTGCGGAAGACTCATTTGAGGAAATCCAAATTCGTGAAGAATCGCACGCTCATCTGAGAAGCCTGATTAAAATGCTTCCCGACACGCAGAGAGAGGTTTTAGTGATGCGTCACTACGAGGACATGAGTTTTCAGGAAATTGCTGATGCCACTGGCGTAAGCATCAATACAGCACTTGGAAGAATGCGTTATGCGTTGATAAATCTACGCAAAATGATGAGCAAACATTCTCCAAGCTATGATACAAACCTTTACGCAGCATGACGTTATCCGTTACGTCTATCAAGAAACAACGGAAACCGAAGACCTTTTGATTCAGGACGGATTTGTCCATGACCCCGAAATGTTAGAATTTTATTTAGATATGCTCAATGTGAAAGCAGGTCTTGATAAAAGTTATCGCCAACCTTCCGAACGGAGTATAGACAAAATACTTGCGTATTCGAGAAATCACGAAAAGAGTCATCAATTCCATGCTGTTTAGCATGGAATTGATGACTCTTTTGTTTTGAAATTGTCTGAATTTGGATTCGTTGGAATAGTCAGATTTTTGGGATTTAGTTAGTAAATCTCAAATTAAAAATCCCAAGAATCCATAAATCTGACGAATCCAAATTCAGACAATTTTCCGAACATCAAAATTAAAGTCTTAGCGTTTCATGATGCTCCAAGAAATCTTGGTAGGCTAATGCTATGCCTTCTTGTAATTCTATGGTGTGCTTCCAACCTTGGGCGTGAAGTTTTGATACGTCCATCAATTTGCGGGGTGTGCCGTCTGGTTTGGTGGTATCCCAAACCAATTCACCTTCAAACCCTACAATTTTACTCACTGTTTCGGCTAATGCTTTGATAGTTATGTCAATTCCTGTACCAACGTTTATTAACTGGGGTTCGCTGTAATTTTCCATCAAATAGACACAGGCTTCGGCAAGGTCGTCGGCGTGCAGGAATTCTCGCATGGGCGAACCCGTTCCCCATAACGTAACCGATTCATTATTAGCGGCTTTTGCTTCGTGAAATTTACGAATCATCGCTGGCAAAACGTGCGAATTTTGAAGGTCATAATTATCATTTGGACCGTAGAGATTGGTTGGCATCACTGAGATAAAATCACAACCGTATTGACTTCTGTATGCCTCACAAAGTTTTATTCCTGCAATTTTGGCAATGGCATAGGGTTCATTGGTTTCTTCCAAAAATCCACTCAAAAGGTATTCTTCTTTCAGTGGTTGTGGGGCAAGTTTTGGGTAAATACACGATGAACCCAAGAACATCAATTTCTTTACGT
>JAYUIP010000456.1:0-2157 GCA_043765945.1 Arcicella sp. | reverse complement strand
TCAATGTGATAGCTTTTGATTGGATGATTTGACCTGTTGCAGTTGTTCCATTATCATCATTGTTTACGTTATCGTCTGGATCAGTCGCTGGTTCGTTTGGTCCCGTTGCTTTTCCATTCGTTCCCGTTGATGATTTATAACCCGTTGGGGCAGTAATCTGAACGATGTAATCACCTGGTTCTAAGCCTTCAAATTTATAAGTACCGTCAAGATTAGTTGATAAAGTAGCAACCACCGCTCCGTCAATTATTCCAGCTTTCGCTTTGAATAACTCAACTTTTACGTCTTTGATACCTAATTCATCTGCATCTTTCTTACCGTCATTATTTACATCATTCCAAACTAAATCACCTAATTTCAAGCAGTTAGCAATTTCTACATTTGTGGTTACAGTCGCTGAACAATTTTTAGCATTTGTAACGGTCACTGTATAAACACCCGCATTAGCCACTGTTGTTACTGAAATGCTTGGCTCTCTTAGAGTTGAACCTGGGAATGAACCTTTGGCTAACCATGAGTACGTTGCTCCTGCATATTCAGTTACCGTTAATTTTAATTCATTACCCGTACAGATTGACGTGTTGCTACTTGCTGTTGGAACTGGGAGTGCATTTATAATTACATTAGCCGTTGCTGTTGCCGTACAATTAATACCTACACCATCTACAACCGTTACGGTATAAATACCTGCATCGGTTAATTTAGCGTTCAGAATTTTTGGTTCAGCGATTGATTCGGTGAAACCTTTTTCATTACTCCAAGAGAAGTTTTTAGTATCACTCGTAGCTTTTAAAGTAGCCGTTGAGCCTTCACAAACTTCTGAACCTACTGCCGTTACTTTCACCGCTGGGGCAACTGTCACAATCACAATATTTGATTCAGTTGTGTAATTAGGAGAAAGAGGGCTACCGCATCCTTTACTTCTTGCACAACGAATAAATGCCGTTGTAACGCTAACTGTTGGAGAATCAAACGTTTCAGTTTCTATCAAAGTATTAACCCACTTGTTCTGATTATCACTTGTGTATGTTGTTTCAGTCGTACTCTTCAACCATAAGTATTCAACACCAACACCTTTATCAACCGCTGGGGCAACGCTGGTGAATGGAGCTGGATCAAACGGTCCACAACCTCTTTGATTTGCTGCAATTAGACCGCCATTATCAACCTCTGCCACAAACGTAGCTACGACAGGACGACGATTTGCTGGTAGAGTTTCACAAGCCGTTTTGTTATCTTTACAAGCAACATAATAGGTTGTCGTTACTTTAATTGCAGGCGTAATATATACACCACCCGTTGCCAAAGTATCGGTTGTAGTTAAATTGCTATACCATACTGGGGTTTGACCCGTTCCACAACTTGCTAACAACTTAACCGTTCCCTCACCACAAACCTTGTCTCCCGTAACCGTAAGTGGTGCATTTGGAATTGGACTTACCGTTATGGTCACAACCACTTTTTTATTATCGAAGGTCTCGCATTCCGTTGAAGTATTTTTACATATACCTGAATAGACATAAGTACCAACTATACCTGGCTTGAAGTTCTGCGTTACTGATAACTCCTTACCATCTTTAAACCATTTGATAGTTTCGCCTACACCACATTTACCAGCTAAACTTAAACTCTCACCTTCGCAAATATTACCACTTGCCGTAGTATTAGTTGGTGCCGCTGGACGAATATTTACTTTTACTTCCGCAGTTGCCGAGGCTGAACATTCGTTTCCGTTTGTTACAATCACTTGGTAAATACCTGCATCCGTTGTAATTGCTTTCGCTGTTACCGTTGGTTCAGCAATATTTGACGTAAATGTTCCTACTGGTGCTGGACTAATTTTGCTCCAAGAGAATGCTGTTCCGCTTCCTTTTCCAATCAGTTTAATTGGTTCACCTTCACAAACGATTGCACCCGTGGCACTGGCAGTTGGAAGAGGATTCACAATTACTGCTACTGTTGCAATTGTGGTTGCGTTACAATCATTGTTAGCCGTTATCGTTACCGTGTATGTTCCAGTATTGGTTATAAGTGCCTTAGCAATCGTTGGACTTTGTTCCGTTGAACTAAATCCTGGACCCGACCATAAGTAAGATTTTCCTCCTACGGTTGGACTTCCTTGCAAGGTTAACGTAAACGTAATTGGCTGATTCTCAC
>JAYUIP010000455.1:0-18419 GCA_043765945.1 Arcicella sp. | reverse complement strand
TCAATTTTTTCACGTTCCCACGAGGTATGCCTTATGGTAATCTGAGAGCGGCTTTGCATTTTTATGTAGCACAGTTTGGTGTGAGAGCGGTTTTGTGGCACCAAGGAGAAACAGACAATGTTCAAGAAATTGATAGAAATACTTACGGAAATAATTTAAAAATAGTAATATCCAAAAGTCGTGAACATTCAGGAAAATCAAATTTAGCTTGGGTAGTCTCAAAAGCAAGTCGTTTCAAAGGATTTCAAATCACAAATTCAAGAACTTGGCAACCTGTGATTGATGCACAGAATGATGTGATAGGTTTGAATGGAATTGGTCAGACAAATTATACTACTCAGGTTTTTGAAGGACCAATTACCGATGGATTAGTTGGTCCAAATGTCAGAACGAGTGACTCCATTCATTTTGTGGGTAATGGACACAGAATTTTAGCTGGTGTATGGAATCAAAGATTAAATACTGCCTTTTTTACAAATTCAACACCATATTTACCAATTCCTCCGCCAAACTTGACGAGTGATTGCAATGGTGTTTCGAGCTTACTAATTACCGTTTCAAACACCTATCCCTCTTCAAAATGGAATAGTAATTTTACAGCTGACAACAATCTTTCAACCTCATATAGTTATTCAGCTTCTTCTGGAAATTATCGGGTGAAAGTGAAAGATTCTAATCAAAATATTCTTATTTCCCCACAAATCAATGTTCCAACCAATTTTTCTGGATTAATTCCAATCGTAAGTCAAAATTCGGGTACTTGGCACGATTTCACAACGTGGAAATGTGGAAGAATTCCGACATCAATAGATTTTGTAACAATTAGTGCAGGGCAGGAAGTTATTGTCAGTTCTGGATTAACAGGAAGATTTAAAAAATTAGAATTAAAAGGGAATATTCGATTATTTAATGCTTCTAAACTTCAAAATTAATAAGCTTTTTTGATGAATATGGAAGCAATAACTTGATTTTCCTCTTCGGAAACATTGAATATAGCATTTTCTTGAAAATTAAAGAACAGTCTTTTTTGCAGATTTTTAATCCCTACCCCTGTATCATTTTCAGATGGATTTTGTTTTAGATTGCCCGAGTTTACAACAGATAATTTTAAATTATTGTCACTACAAACCGACCTAATTATAATCACACCCCCAGTTTTACTTTTTCCAATTCCATGTTTTATCGCATTTTCTACTAACAATTGCAACGACATGGGAGGAATTTTTAAGTTCAAAGAATTTTTATCAATATGAAATGAATAGTTTAATCGAGATTCATATCGAATCTTCTCCAAAAACAAGTAATCTTTTACAAAACTAATCTCAGTTTCCAGAGTTACCAACTGCTCATTTCCCATCGTTAAAGAAGTTCTAAGTAATTGAGAAAGCTCCGTTAAAGCATTTCGAGCAAGATGCGGATCTGAAAGAGTGAGGGCTTTTATGCTGTTAATAGCATTAAAAAGGAAATGAGGATTAAGCTGATTTTTAAGATTGGATAATTCTGCAGTTTTCAAATCAGTTTCCGATTGTGCCAAAGCAACTGCCTTTAAATGTGATTCTGAATTACTAATAATTAGATGATAAAACAAAAACCAAAGCCCAACGTATCGAATTGATTCAATAAAAAACTGAAAATAATCGTACGTTTCCAAAGGAATTCCTTCACTTGGTTTTCTGTATCTTTGAAATCCAAAGTAATAATCTAATAAAAAAACAGTGCCGCCCGTAACAATTACGCCAATTAAGGCAAAAGCAATTGTTCTTTTGTTATCTCGATATTTTTGTTGAAATAAATGAGCGTAATAATGGGTAAAGGAAATACATATAAAAAAACTCACAATCAAATAACTATATTTGATTTCGGGATTATTAAAAAATTTTGTAGTTGGAAAACGCAGAAAGAATGTTGTGAAAAGCCACCAAGAAACTTGTACAATCCAATAAATTTTTTTTGTAAAATAACGCATAAGTAGGGGTTGGGATTTAGTTAGGATTTAATAAATCATCTAACTGATTATCCGAAAAAGAAATTGATGATGTAAATCACAAATAAGTGAAGCGTTAAACTATTGCTTTAACATTCTTCAAACTTAATACTAAATCCTTAAAAGCCAATATCTAAAACCAGAGGTTGTATCAAAAATTGACCTTTATCATTCAAATAAATCGCTCGAATACCCGCTTCAAACTGTTGTGAGAAACGCATGAAATGAAATTGTGCGGTTAAATCTATCCCAAAAGAATTATAGTTTTTAGTATCAGAGCCTTTCAAATTAACTCTTTTTCCGTCTCTTGTTTCAAAAAAGTCATAATTTGTTAAACCATATCCATAATCTGCAAATAAATTAGCTTTGAATCTTTTGATGTACAAAAATCTACCTAACGTCCAATCAGGGTCGAATAACGGTAAGCGGTATTCGGCTGATAAGGTTGATAAATTTTCAAATCCACGATAAGTATATCCACGTGGAAAAAGGGTTGGACTTCCGAATAAATAAAGTCCGCTATTAGGAGCTCCATTTGAATCTTTAAATCCAGTTTGATTCTGATACGCTCCACGAATTCTTAAACTATGATGTCTTAAAATCCCAGGCACATAAACACTTGATTGATAAGAAATTAGTCCGCCATTCAATTTACTTCCTGATAACAAATCTCTCTTATAAAAATTAGCGGTAAATCCCCATTTAGGAGCAACATCACGAGATGCCCGTTTTAATAAGGCAGCATAAGAGAACGTATAAATCATCGAATTGAAATTGCCATTACTTGTTAAAGTATTTGGTCTTTCAGTCAAATCATAGCCTGAAACCTGTGTGAGGGAAGTATTTATGCCCAAATTCATGCTTTGAATATATTTGGAACGTGTAAAATTTAAGGGCAATCCAACCCCAAAAATTATTTGTTGCTGATTCCATTGGTCACTTCTCAAACTATCTATCGGGTTTGTTTTATCTAACGAAATCTCGGCTTGTCGTCCACCATTAGTATAACTAAAATTTAGCGTGGGATACCAACCATTATAAGTTAAATTGGTATAAAATTGCCCTTGATTCTCATTGGCATTGTAATTATATCCTGCCGCAATTATGGCTGTACTCAACAAATCTTTTGAAGCAATTCCTAAATTTAAGTTGTTGGCATCCGATGAATTAAGAACAATTCCCCAAGCATAAAGGTTGAAAATATTAGCTTTACTGTATTTTTTTACTTCAAATTGAGTCGTAGGAACGTTTTTTAATAAATTTTCTCCCGCTTCTTGCAACACCATTTGCCCAAAATATTTTACGGGTTTTGCCAAGTTTTCATCAAAGCCTAAAAACTTTTCAGGTTTAAAAAGCATTGACACAATTTGATGTCCTTTTATTGAAAAATCATTGAAAATTAGTGTTTTGCCGTCGGCTGAAATGGTTGGATTAAACGCTCCAAATTTTCGATTTGTTACTTGGAATTTCTTTTTTGATACCAAATCAAAAGCAAAAATATTGTCAATACCCGTAATTCCTGAATTATATAAAACATAATTCCCAATCTTTACTGGATGAGCAATATTCTCATTTAATGGTGTAAACAATTCAGTTTCCTGACTACTTTCTATATCAATTTTAACAATTGTTTTTAACCCATTCAATAGTTTAATTACGTAAATTTCATCATTTTCTGCCCATCTTGGATTTATGTACAACGCATTTTCAACATTTCGTATTCGCTTGATTTCCAGACCACTAATTCCTAAAATTACGAGTGAATTTTTATCTGAAACCGAATTTTCAATGGCACAAATCTTAGTTCCGTCCGTTGAAAGTGAAGGTGACGTTAATTTTGATTTATGGGTAATACTTTTTAATTTTTTAGTATTAAAATCATAAAGTTTAATAACAGAATAATCTCTTTCCGTCCAACGTTTATCATAATTAAATTCAGCCCAAACTACTTGTGAACCCGAAACTGAAAGCATTTTAGCATCATTAAATACGCCTAATTTTAAAACTGATTCCTCATTTTGTAAGGTATCCAAAACTACTAATTGTTGAATGTCTGAAAGCCCAGATTTAAAGGCTAAAATTCTTCCATCGGGCAAAACCTGGGGGTACTCATAATTGGTATGATACTTGTTAATTTTAGTTTTAAAAAATCTAACAGAGGTTTGATTAATTTCATCAATTTGACTTTTCCATTGTACTGAAACATCCTTAAATGCTTGATTATAAAGCTGTTCTGTTTTTAAACCCGTTAACTTTTTAATATTATTTGAAAACGAAAAAGGATAAAATGGCATTCTGTAAGTTCCTTCCAACACTTTATCCCAAGCATCAATTCCGTATTTATTTTTTAAATAAGTAGTCATAAAATAGCCACTTACATAATGATTGGGAATGAAGTCTTTATAAGAACGACAAACGGCTTTTGAGTATGAAAAAGCTCCTTTTGTAAGTAACTGAGTTCGCAAAGCCATATCAAAACTTGGAATTCTACCCCTGCCAGAGGTTGTTAATGATGATTCAACTCCCACTGCATCGCCCTCCCAAAACCAGTTAGGAACGGTTAGAAAAGTTGTAGCTGAGAAACCATTATTCCCCAATAAATTATAAACCAATTTTGTTGCCCCCGTGAGTGCCTTCTCATTCTGGACGACATGACGGAACTCATGGACTGCCAATAAATCCAACCAATTATTATTGCCTAAAAGTGTATAATCTTGTGGAGGAGTAATGAAGAATTCTGAACGGCGGGGAAGTTGAGAGACAAAACCATTGGATTCGGCAGTTTGATTTTGTAAAATAATTGAAATTTGGCGTGGCTCACGTCCTAAATTTTTGCTAACAGGCTCATAAACAGACTCTAACACATTGGCAGTTCGATTTGCCGTTGGTGAAATTTGAGAAGGAAATATAAGCCTAAAATGAGGCGTATTAATTTGAGACCATTTTAAAGAAGGGGGATTTTGTCCATAAATATGAAAAAAGTGAGTAAGAAATGTTAAAATAATGGCTATTTTTTTCATGTAATTTTGGAATTTGGATAAAAGAAAATTCCCTTTCCTCCTAAGTTAGGAATGAAAGGGAATCTCAAATATTGATAAAAACTATTTTTTCTTTTCTTTCGGAGAAAACATAATTGACATACGTTTTCCTTCTAATCTTGGCATTTCGTCTGCTTTTCCAAACTCCTCTAACCCTTTGGCAAAGTTAAGTAAAAGGATTTCTCCTCTTTCTTTAAATACAATTGTACGACCCACGAAATGAACATAAGCCTTCACTTTTGCCCCTTCTTTCAAAAAATTAATAGCGTGTTTTAACTTGAAATTAAAATCATGGTCGTCAGTATTTGGACCAAAACGAATTTCTTTCAACACCGTTTTGGCAGCGTTTGCTTTAATTTCTTTTTGCTTTTTCTTTTGTTCGTATTTGAATTTTGCATAATCTGTTACACGACAAACGGGTGGAACGGCTTTTGGCGAAATTTCTACTAAGTCTAAACCCTGACCTTGGGCAATTTCAAGGGCTTTTTTGAAATCCATTGTACCTTGTTCAACGTTTTCTCCGACTAAACGCACTTCAAGCACGCCTTTGATGAGATTATTGATTCTGTAAGGCTCTTCTTCTCTACGATTATTTCTGTAATTGTTGTTGGGGCGTAACGCCATATTCGCTAAATGATTGGTTTATAATTATTTACATTTATAGGTTTCCCTATTTTTACTATCTATTGAACTGCAAATTAATCAAAAAAGTTACAAATACATCTTTTTTAATTTTCTATCGAAATCTAATTTAAAAAACATAAATCTTCAATGGATAAAAAAGTCAATTTGCTTAACTTCCCGAAATAACTCCGTTAGGGATCAAACTTTCGGGAAGTTATTAATTTCTATCGCAATTTTCTAAAATTTTACAATATTTTTATTAACTTCTTCCAGGGCAATTTTGGCAAAATCATCAATTGTCATCATTCCTAAATCTCCTTCACCTTTTTTACGAACAGAAACCATGCCTTGTTCAGCTTCTTTTTCACCCACAATCAGCATGAAAGGCAATTTATTAACCTCAGCATCACGAATTTTACGACCAATTTTTTCGTCTCTGTGGTCAATGTAACCTCGTAAATCTTGTTCTTGTAGTCTCAAAAATACTTCGTTGGCATAATCCTCGTATTTTTCTGAAATTGGTAAAACAGCTAATTGTTCGGGCGAAAGCCAAAGGGGAAAGTTACCAGCCGTATTTTCAATTAAGATAGCAATAAAACGCTCTAAAGAACCGAATGGAGCTCTATGAATCATTACTGGACAATGTTTTTGATTATCTGAACCCGTATATTCCAATTCAAAACGTTGCGGTAATTGATAATCCACTTGAATTGTTCCTAATTGCCATTTACGTCCCAAAGCATCACGAACCATGAAATCTAATTTAGGACCATAAAATGCAGCTTCACCCAATTCCACCACCGTTGGTAAACCTTTTGCTGCCGCAGATTTTATGATTGAAGCCTCAGCTTTATCCCAATCTTCATCTTTACCAATATATTTTTCTTTATTTTCAGGGTCACGTAATGATATTTGAGCCGAATAATTATCAAATCCCAAAGCCTTAAATACGTAAATCACCAAATCAATTACTTTCATAAATTCGTCTTCCACCTGGTCGGGACGACAAAAAATATGTGCATCATCTTGCGTAAAACCACGTACACGAGTCAAACCATGCAATTCTCCCGATTGCTCATACCGATAAACAGTTCCAAATTCAGCCAAACGCAAAGGTAAATCACGATAACTTCTTGGCTTGGTTTTATAAATTTCACAGTGATGCGGGCAATTCATTGGTTTCAAAAAGAATTCTTCCCCTTCATCGGGTGTTCGAATCGGTTGAAACGAATCTGCACCGTATTTTGCGTAATGTCCAGAGGTTACATATAATTCCTTTGAAGCAATATGAGGCGTAATCACGGGCAAATATCCCGCACGAACTTGGGCTCTACGTAAGAAATTCTCTAAACGTTCACGCAACATTGCACCCTTTGGAAGCCACAACGGTAAGCCCATTCCCACTTTTTCTGAAAAAGCAAACAATTCTAATTCTTTTCCTAATTTACGATGGTCACGACGCTTTGCTTCTTCCAAAAGCACCAAATATTCTTCTAATTCTTTTTGTTTTGGAAAAGTCACGGCATACACACGAGTCATTTGCTTGCGAGTAATATCGCCTCGCCAATAGGCTCCTGCCACACTCATTAACTTCACAGCTTTCACAAAACCCGTATTTGGAATGTGTGGTCCACGACATAAATCCGTGAAATTTCCTTGTTGATAAAAAGTAATTGAACCGTCTTCTAAACCCTCCAATAATTCCAATTTATATTCATCTCCTTTGTCCGTAAAATAGGCAATTGCATCGGCTTTTGAAACGGTTGAACGTTGATATTCATTTTTCTGACGAGCTAATTCCAATACTTTTTCTTCGATTTTCTTAAAATCCTCCTGACCAAGCGTTTTTTCGCCCATGTCAATATCATAATAGAATCCCGTTTCAATGGCTGGTCCGATTCCAAATTTTGTGCCTGGGTAAAGCGATTCAATGGCTTCGGCTAAAAGGTGGGCGGAAGAATGCCAAAAAGTGGCTTTTCCATCGGTATCATTCCAAGTAAGTAATTGAAAACCAGCATCTTCATTGATTGGCATTGAAGCGTCAACTACTTTGCCATTTACTTTTGCAGCTAAGACATTTCGGGCTAATCCTTCCGAAATACTGAGGGCAATGTCCATCCCAGTTGTTCCCTGAGCATACTCTCTGACACTACCGTCTGGTAATTTAATTTTAATCATTTTGGTTTTGTTTATGAGGGATTAATGCTTGAAAATCAAAGCCTTACAAATAACTTCTCTTTTCAAATCCTCGGATATAATTGTAATTGAATTGTTTGAAATTTCTTAGTTTATGCCTTTGGAAAGCATTGGTTTCAATGATAGTGTATCACTGAAACTTCGTTTGGGCATTTCAAATTTAGGAAAAGCCGTAGTGTCGTATTTTATGTCTTCGTTCGGGATATACTCGCCATAAATTTCTTTACGTTGAACTCTTGTAATTCCCCCCAAAGCCTTATAATCTTGATTGTTCTCCGCTAACATTTGGTTGTATAATTCTTCGGCTTTGACGTAATTGCCAGTATATTCCAAACACTGTGCCACGAAAAACTTTGCATCTGGATATTTCGGGTTATGTTTCAAAGTACGTTCAAAAAATGGTAGTGCTAAACGATAAGCTCGAGTCTTAAAATAGATAATGCCCGTATTAAAACTTGCCTGAATAAGATTTGTATCCAAAGCAAATGCTCGTTTATAGCTCATCACTGCACTATCCAATTTCCAAGCCCGTTGATAGGTATTTCCCCTTTGGAGTTGAAGAGAAGCACTTTTGGGGTGGTATTTTATGGCTTCACTACTGTACAATAAAGCTAAATCATATTGTTTTAAATTGGTATGAACCTGAATTAATTTTAAATAAGCAGGCAGAAAACTTGGCTTTAAACCTAATGCTTGTTGATATAATGCCAGTGCTGTCGTAGTATCCGCCATTTTTGCAGAAATTTCTCCTTGATAGAAATAGGTTTCACCGTTGTTTGGAGAAATTTGTAAAGCCTTCCTAAGATAAGATTTAGATTTGTCATATTGCCCTAATTGCTGAAACAAATCGCCTAAAAGCGTGTAAAGTTCGGGAGATTCGGAATTTAAAACTTCGGCTTTTGAGGCAGCTTCCAAGGCTAATTGAGGTTGCTGTGAATCTCTCAGAATGAGTGCTTTTGCTTGAAAGTAATTCCCAACATTGGGTTTTATGTTGATAGCATTGTTTATATCTTCCAAGGCTTCTTTAACTTTTCCGTTTTCAAGGTATAAAGTTGCTCTTTTGTAGTAATTCTCAGAACTATTCGGAGATGCATCTATGGCATCCGTCAAAAACAGAATTGCCGCTTGTCTTCTGGCAATTTCATTCACCTCGGGAACGGGCGGAATAGACAAACCCTTCTTTGATTCAGTGATGCAAGAGCTGAAAAAAAAAAGGCAAGTGATAATCATTAACAATATTGGTAATTGTTTATTCATTATTCAAAATTACAAAGTTCCTCACAATGTTGAGTCAATTGGTTTGATTTTTGTCTATACTTTAGAACAAGTTTATACTTAAACAAGATTTCTTGTGTTTTTTCAACCTAAAATGATCAAGTATTAGTTTAAAATGTTGATTATTGTCGATGTTTAAAAAAAATGTAAACTTTTACAAACTTTTTTTCATTAACTAAAAAATCTAAGTAGCTTTGTATCAGAATTTTAACCATGACCAAACACCAACCACACATGAGAAAAGTTTATTATTTCGTATTTTTCCTTATCGTGTTAAAAGCAATGGAAGTATTAGCCAATTAACACACAAAGAATTCAGCACATCTCAAAGGGGTGTGCTTTTTTATACACTCGAAAAACGATAGAATACACCCAAGGGCAATTTTTTATCGAACGAATCATTCAAATATAATTCCCCGAATTCGTGATTTTTTTCTTGGGTAAAGGAACATTTTATCAAATTCTCCACAATTAATGATGAAAATCCCATTGAGTACATATTCAAGATTAGAAAATAGTTTTCCTTATCCAAAATCTGTTCAACGGTTTTCAACAATTCATTAATCTGTTCTTCTAAAATCCAACGTTCACCATCAGGACCACGTCCATAAGCGGGTGGGTCAAGAATTATTCCGTTGTAGATATTCCCTCTTTTCGCCTCTCTTTTCACAAATTTCAACGCATCTTCAACCACCCATCGAATATTATCCAAAGCACTTGCCTCCATGTTTTCTCTCGACCATGAAATAACTTGTTTAATAGAATCAACGTGCGTAATATCTGCCCCAGCTTGCTTTGATGCCAATGATGCTCCACCAGTATATGCAAAAAGATTCAGAATTTTAGGCTTGCCAAAAGGCAATTTCTTAACTTTTTCCTGAATATAATCCCAATTTGAGGCTTGTTCTGGAAATATTCCAACGTG
Organism: Arcicella sp.; assembly: GCA_043765945.1. Classification (GTDB taxonomy): domain Bacteria; phylum Bacteroidota; class Bacteroidia; order Cytophagales; family Spirosomataceae; genus Arcicella. The sequence goes on along the minus strand of JAYUIP010000455.1, from coordinate 8,377 downwards.
CTTAAAAGATGATAAAGCCAATTTAAAATTTAGGTCTAAATCATCAGTTTTATAATTCATAAACCAACGGTCTTCCATGCCTTTTTTCATAACCCACTCCCCTTTCTCTTGCGAACCTTTTTCCTTTTTAAAAGTAGCATGAGCCGTTCTTTCCCAATCAGAATCGGGCATGGATTTATCCCAAGCCGCCTGTGGTTCAGGGCGACGGAGGATGTACTTTCCAAATTTCTCTAATTTCTCAAATCCCCCAGAGTCAATTAACTGATATGCTGACCAATTTTGAGGGGTTTGTAGTTGTATTGTCTCGTTTTGCATGAAAATTTTATTTCTGTACTACAAAAGTAAAAACATTAAATTTCAAATGAGTAATTTTATTTCAGATAAAAGACAAAAGCATTTCAATGAAAATCTTAATTGCAACCGATAAATTCAAGGATTCGCTTACGGCAAAAGAAGTCTGTGAGGGCTTACAACGTGGAATTTTACGAACATTTCCATCCGCAGAAATTGAAATATTACCTTTGGCAGATGGAGGAGAGGGAACATTAGAAACGCTACAATCAGTTTGGGGAGGCGAGTTTATTACTTGTGAAGTTCATGACCCATTATACCGAAAAATTAAAGCCAACTATTTATGGATTAAAGAAAAACAAACGGCAATTATTGAAATGGCAAGGGCTTCTGGCATCGAGTTATTAAAAGCCAGTGAACGTAATTGCTTGATTACCAGCACTTATGGAACGGGAGAATTAATCAAAAATGCTCTTAAAGAAGGAGCAAAAGAAATAATCTTGACCGTTGGTGGAAGTGCCACAAACGATGCAGGAATTGGTATGGCTTCTGCTTTGGGTTACAAGTTTCTTGATAAAAGTGGTAAAATACTTGAACCAATTGGAGAAAACCTTCAAGGTATTTATACAATAAATATTGAAAAAATACACCCAAAACTATCCCAAACAAAATTTATAGTTGCAACCGATGTTTCAAATCCTTTTTACGGAAAAGAAGGAGCCGCTTATGTATTTTCTCCACAAAAAGGAGCTGATAATGAAGCGGTTAAAGATTTAGATTTGGGCTTAAAAAATATTAATGAGATAATAAAAAGAGATTTTAACATTGATTTACAAACAATCGCAGGAAGTGGAGCGGGCGGAGGAATTGGAGGCGGAGCGGTTGCATTTTTGAAGGCTGAAATAAAATCTGCGGCTCAATGGATTTTAGAAATAAATCAAGTTGAGGATAAACTTAAAATTATTGATTTATTGATTACAGGCGAAGGTAAAATTGATAGTCAAACTTGGCAAGGAAAACTGATTTCACAATTGGTTTTACGGGCTGAGAAGGCTCAAACGCCAGTGATTTTGTTTTGTGGTACTTTGCACGATGTGGAAAGTATCATTGCTCAACATAGAGTTTTATATGCTTCTTCCATTTTAAATGAGCCAATGAATTTAGAAAAAGCCCTTGAAAACGCTTTGGAATTGGTTAAAAATCAAGGGGCTTTGTTGGGGAAAATGTTGGGGGGAATTAAATTAAAAAAGCTCTAAAATATTTAATTTTAGAGCTTTCTTAATTTAAAGCAATTAATGCTAAAACGAGACCTTATTCAAATAATAAACATTCCGTTTCCCACCTTCATTATCATTGCTAATCTTCTGATAACCAGAAGCTAAGAAATAATTACTATACCAAAAATCGATATTATCCGAAGTTGTTTGCTTTACTTTATCTCCTTCAATTTGGGTATCAATTGGTTTCTTTTGGGTATCTTCCAACACCTTTTCCGCTTGAATAATCTTTGTAAAAATTTGTCCTTTATTACTGTAAGAAAGCACAATTTCATCTCCTTTGATGGATGCCTTTACTTTCTCAGTCAATTTTTGCTCTTTTACATCTTTTAATTCGATGCTATTATCCCACAGTAAGTTTCCTTTTTCATCAAATGCTGCCACCACTGCGTGGGTGTAAATCCAGCCGTCGAAGGTTTGTGAATTATTGTAGTTACGATTTCCCCAACCCCACGGCGAATAATATGAACTAAAAGGCGAGTACAAACCATAATTGCCATAACCCCAACGATAAGGATTATAAAAAGAACTGTATGGACTTCCCCAACTGTTCCATGAGTTGCCCATTCCATAAGGATTGAAATTATTATTACGATACTCCGCATAAAATGCCTCGGCAACCATAATATATTTCCCATCTTTTTTTATCACGTCATGTACTAAAAGACGATAATCTAAACGTAAATCCTCCCCTTTTTCTTTCTTGTCTTGAATCTTTTTTTCCTGTCTTTCACGTTGTCTTTCTGGCAAAAAATTGAAGAAATTTTTAAACTTCGTGAAACTGTGAAATTTCACATCGGTTACTTCATCATCCGTCAATTTGGAAAAATAAATCCCTTGCGAAGTGGGTCCACGAGAAGAACCAATTGAATTTTTATGTCCATACGTTCCGAACATCACTTCGGTTGAATCTGAAACTAAATTCAAACGTCCATTCATCATGGCAAATTCATTATCTGGGTTCATGGCAACTTGTGAAATTTGCTTACCATTCTCATCAAATGACTTCAAAACTAACTGATAATTTTTGCCTTTCGTACCTACTGCATACGTCACATTCAAGATGTCCGAAGTCGTATCCAGTTCCATGGATTGTATCTCAGCTTGATTTTTTAAGGCACTTGGCAGGATTCTGGTTTTACGCTCATTCAGGTTTGTAAACAGAATTACTGGTTGAGCATTTACCACTCCGCCAATAAATACCGAAGAGTTTAAAGCCTGAAAATCAGACACTTCCATTCTATCAACCGACATAATTTGATACTTTTCAATAAATCCAGGACCAATGTTTACTTTCACTACTTCATAAACATTACTTCTGTACCGACTAAAAAGTAAATATAAATTCTTACCGTCATAAGAATGTTTTACATAATCCAAACTGGCATCCATGGTACCATTTACCGTCCAAATTTTATCAAGATTTGTATCAAATCGAGTTAAGGTATAATTCGTTTTATTTATCTGATTTAATACAATAACACCTTGTTGATTAAGGGGAATTGTGAAAACTTCCGTACTATTTGCAGGTACAGGAATTTCAACTCGTTTGACACTTTGAGCCTGAGCAATTTGGCTCACTATCGCTAATATAAAAATTAATATGGTGCGATTTATCGTTGTTTTCATGGATATTGATGGTTATTAAAAGATGAAAATACTACCTCTAAAACGCTTTCAAATGTATTTTATTTCAATTGTTAATTGACGTGATATTTTCTTAAAATATTGAAATTCTATTCATGAGCTAATCCCAAAATAATGTCAAATTCTTCTGGTTTGATGGCAGTAACAGAAAGCCTCATTTGCTTGATTAAACCAATATCCTTCAATCTTTCATCGGCTTTTATTTGTTTGAGCGTAACCGTTTTAGGTAATTTTTCAACAGGAATTAAATCCACAACTACCCAACGATTATCTTCCGTTGTTGGGTCTTGATAGAACTCCTTTACAATCTTTGCTAAACCAACAACTTCCAATCCTTCATTTGAATGGTAGAAAAGCACTAAATCACCTAATTGCATGGCTTTTAGGTTGTTGCGTGCTTGATAATTACGTACACCATCCCAAACGCCAGTCCCTTGTTTTACCAAATCATCCCAAGAATACTTGAATGGTTCAGATTTTACGAGCCAATAATTCATATTTTTATAAATTTTAATAGCGATTTTAATTTACAAATAACTAATATTATAGTATATGGAATGGTTTATTCGACAATATTGTAGGGGCGTATAGCATACGCCCACATGGTCAGAACGGGGGCGTATGCTATACGCCCCTACAATTTGATAATATTTATAATGTCAATTAATTTGTTCACCCTATCCAATAACTAATTACCACATCTTACCACATTAATTCCAACATTTTACGATACGTTTCTTCATTTTGCTGAAAGAAAGCACCCGATACTTTATTGGAAATCAGATTCTCAACAATTCGATCTTCTTGCTCAGGTTTAATATCAGCTTCTGATAACCTTGTTGGAGAATCTATGCTTTTTGAGAATGCTTCATAAGCATCGATAAAATCCTGAGCTTTTTTACTTTCACCCAAAACTCGTTGAGCCATGAAGTCTAATTTTGATTCAATTTCTGAGAAATAGTATTTCATCCATGCGGGATAAATAATGGATAATCCTGCCCCATGTGGAATGTCATATAATACGCTTAGACAATGTTCAAAGCCGTGAACTCCCCAATCTCCCCCTTGCTTACCCGCTGATAATGAGCCATTTAACGCAACCGTCGCCAACCATAAAATATTTGACCGAGATTCATAATCGTTTGGATTATCAACTACTTGCTTTCCATATTCAAAAGCTAATTTGACAATATCAGTTGCAAGATGATCGGAAAGCGGGGAGGAAGTTGGTTCAAAATATTGTTCAAAAGTGTGAGCCATTAAATCTGAAACGCCGTAAGAAGTGTAAGTTTTGGGTACTGAAAAAGTAAATTCAGGGTCGAGAAATGATACTTTTGGATAAACTAAGTCACTTCCCCAACCTAATTTTTGCCCCATTTCATCATTTTGAATTACAGAAAACATATTCATCTCCGTTCCTGTTGCCGCCAAGGTCAAAACGCACAAAATAGGTAACGCTTGTGTCGCTCGAATACTTCCCGAACAAATATCCCAAACTGAACCATCGTGAAAAAAACCAACGGCAACGGCTTTGGCAGAATCAATCACTGAACCTCCACCAACAGCAATAATTTGGTCGGCTTGAAATTCACGTGCAACGCTGATACAGGCATCCACGTCTTGAAAAATAGGATTAGATTTAATGCCCTCAAACAAAACATATTCAGTTCCAACTGATTTTAATTGTTCTGTAACTGCATCTAAAATGCCATTGTGTTTTACTGAACCTTTGCCAATAAGAATGACTGCTTTTGAACCTAATTTTTTAGAGAATGACCCTAATTTTGAAACAACACCTTTGCCAAATAGAAGTTTTGTGGGGTTGCTTGAAGTGAAATTTTTCATAAGTATTTGTTTAAAGAGATAACCTGTAATTACCGCAATAAATTCAGTTGGAACTCAAAATCCTTCAAAATAGATTCTCCTGATAGAATATTATCAAAACCATTGACTTTTGAAATAGTACCATCCGCTCGGAAAATATGCACTTCCTCATCGCTTGGATTTATTAACCACGCTAATTCAACGCCATTTTCAATATATTCCAACATTTTTAATTTTGCATCTTTCAATTTATCACTCGGGAACATCAATTCTACTACAAATTCAGGACTAATTTTAGGAAATTTATCTTGTTCTTCAACAGTTAAAGTATTATTCCAAAGTTCATCACTTAACCACGCAGCATCGGGAGAACGAGTTGCTCCATTTGGGAATATAAATGCGGTTGAGGAATCGAAAACATTACCGCCATTTGCTTCTTTCCACAGTGATAATTTTAGATTAATTTTTGAATTTCTTTTTCCTGTTTTACCTCCTGTGTTTGGCATAATTATTACTGTTCCGTCTGGATTTTTTTCTAATTTATGGTTAGGATTTCTTTGACATAATGCAAAGAATTCATCATCTCCAATCTCTCTGTCGTAAAGATTGAACGAATTATAAGAACGATTTAAAACTGAAACAGTCATAGTCTTTATGATTTAATATTCTCCATTAAAATTTCAAATAATTGTTGCAACCCTTCACCTCCACCCGCTTGGATGTAAGTCATATTTTCTGTTAGTTCAATATCGGGTTTTTTAGGGTCAATGATGTAAATTGGCACATCATCACCCACGTAATTAACCAAACTTGCCGCTGGATAAACTTGCATAGAAGTACCCACAACCACAAAAATATCCGCTTCGGCAGATTTTTCAACGGCATTAATTATCTCTGGAACATCTTCACCAAACCAAACAATGTGCGGACGCATTTGTGTACCATCCTCCGCCAATTCGCCCATTTCGATTTCACGATAACCAATATCGTAGATTTTCTCTTTGTCTTTTGAACCTCTCGCCTGCGTGAGTTGCCCATGTAAATGAAGAATATTCGTTGAACCACCCCGCTCATGCAAATCATCAACGTTTTGCGTAATAATTTGGACGTTGAAATATTTTTCCAATTTCGCCAAAATCTTATGCCCTTCATTTGGCACAACCGTAGGCATTTGAGCCCGTCGCAGATTATAAAAATCTTGAACCAATACTGGGTCTTTCATCCAACCAGTTAAGGTAGCAACGTCCTCAATAGAATAATTTTCCCAGAGTCCATCCGAATCTCTAAATGTTTTAACGCCACTTTCAGCGGAAATACCCGCTCCTGTTAATACTACTAATGTTTTTTTCATTTTCTTAATAGGTTTAAATCGAATTCAAAACCTTCTAAAATATTTTCTCCTGATAATTTATTGTCAAAACCAACGACTTTTGAAATCGTTCCGTTTTCTCGGTAAATAAAAACTTCTTCCGTCTTTGGGTTAATTAACCATCCTAATAAAACCCCATTCGCCATGTATTCTTCCATTTTTTCTTGTAATTCTTTCAAGGAATCAGTCTCCGACATCAATTCAACGACAAACTCGGGTGCAATTCGAGCAAATTTTTTCAATTCAACATATTCAACGCTTTTATATCTTTCGTCAGACATCCATGAAGCATCGGGTGAGCGAATAGCGGTATTTTCAAGCGTAAACCCAGTAGAAGAATCAAAAGAATGACCACCATTTTTTCTTTTCCAAATTCCTAAATCAGCGGTAATTTCAGCATTTTTTTCTCCTGATAATGTTCCTGTTGGTGGCATAATAATGATGGTTCCATCGGCATTTCGTTCGATTGTTAAGTGGCTATTATCTTGGCAAAAATCAAAAAAGACATTATCATCCATATTGAATCTCGAAAAATTCACAATTCGATTTTGATAGTCTTGACTAATATGTTTTGCCATTTTTGAGATATGATATGTCATAACACGTTGTTTTTCTCCAAATTTACACTTTTTTTTGAAAAAGTGTACTCCTGTAAGTTTCAATTTAACTTAAAGATAAAACGTATAGTATCTTTGTGATAATACCAGAAAAAAAGAACAATAATTTACGCATTATGAAATTAGAAGAACTTAAACATTTAGAGATAAAATTTGAAACGGCGGATATTTTACCGCCTCCGTTTTCGCATCAAATATTGCTTACATTCGATTTTAAGAAGGATTTTATTGATACAAAATTTGAAATTGCCTACACATACAGAGATGAACTGACGGACGAAGAAATTTTGGAAGAGGGTTTTAATGGCGAAGAGGATTTGGCTTGGGCGGGTGAGATTTCAAATGAATGGCAAAAACCAATATGGAAATTATTGGCTTTTACCCCCGAAAAACCCAATAAAAAAGGGTTGAGAGAAGAACAAAATTTTCTGGAATTATCCATTAATGATAAACCTTTTGGTAATCCTCAAAATCAAGAAGAATGGGAATATTTACTACAAGAATTAACTCAAACGGTTTATGAAACTTACGGTAAAGAAAATCCTTTCAAATTGATTTTCAGGAACTTAGGCTCAAATAATAGAGTTTCAATTTTTGAACTTATCCTGCATTATACCAACAGAAAAGTTGAAGCATTTACTGAAATTGATGGTGAAAGAACTAAGAGAAGTTTACCGTGGGAAGAAGCCAGCGATTTATTAGGGCAAGTGTTTGTAGGAGAATTCCTTACCGATAAAGCCTCTAAAAAAGAACCTCAAAGTTTGGGTAAATTTATTTCAATTGGAGACGGATATTGGTATGAATTCACGAAGAGTTTGAGAAATCCGAATGGTAACAGAAACTATATAACTTCGCTTTATGAACGATTTGAGGAGTATTTTTAATTATGTAAATGAAAATTCCGTATCTTTGCACTCTATTTTATAAAATCAGTACTTTTCATTTTTAAACATTTAACAGAAATGCCAAAAATTAAAACCAAATCTGGGGCAAAAAAACGCTTCAAGGTTACAGGAACAGGCAAAATTAAGCGTAAACACGCTTATCACAGTCACATTCTTACTAAAAAATCAACAAAACGCAAGCGTAATTTAGTACACGCCACGTTAGTAAGTAAAGCAGATATGGACAGAGTAACTTTGATGTTAGTTATGTAATATCTTTTTAGTTGGCAGTATTCAGTAGAAAGTAGGAAGTGTCAAAACTACAAACTGCAAACTGCAATTTAGTTATTGTTCAACCAGAAAATTGGCTTCATAAGTGTAAAAATTTACCGCCAAATTTCAAAAAACAAACAAAATTATGCCACGTAGCGTCAATCACGTAGCGTCAAGAGCAAGACGTAAAAAAAT
>JAYUIP010000454.1:0-2162 GCA_043765945.1 Arcicella sp. | reverse complement strand
AATGAACCAAGAGCCATCATGCCCATACCCGTTCCGCACGTCTGCAAAAAATGACGACGTTTTAATAGTTGATGCGATTTCTCGTTGGCTTCTTGGATGGGGGACATGGGAAATTATTTTAAAGTTTTGTTGGGTTCACGTAACTCAAATATGGAATTTTACCGAAATCTTTGTCATTATCAGATACTAAAATTAAATCATTTATTATGGCAGTTGTCGCAATAACGGCATCAGGTAATTTAATTTTAATATTTTTTCTCATTTCTGCCGTTTTAGTAATTATCTCTTCCGTCAAACCAAATTCTTTTGACATTCCGATAAACTCCTCAATCAAATCAATCGTTTCTTGGTTTGTGTTCCAACTCAGTAATTCTATTCGAGTAATGACAGATATTTGACAACTGAAACTGTTTAGAATTTCATCTATTAATTCATTTCCCTTCTCAGACAATTCATCTTGTATATATTTTGTAAAAACATTTGTATAAATTAAATATCCCTTTGCCATTCGTTGCGGAGGTTTTGTAAATCTTGATTATTTTGCTCTTTTTGTTCCTTACTCAAATTTTTTAACGCTCCACGGAAACGCAGAGACGGTTTTTCTATCTTGGTAGGTTCTTTCTCCAATTGAAGTACCGTTACCAAAACCTTAGCATTTCGTGGAGCATTTTCGGGGTCGTTCCAGATGATATGCCCATTGTCTATTGTTCCTTCAAAAGTTTGTAACATGGTATAATTATTTTGTTGTCAAACAAATTTACACCAAATACTATTCCGTTGTATCAGGACACAATATTTCGATGAAATTTGGGTGGGGATTTGTTGAGATTTGATTTATTGAATCTCAATAAATTATAACTTCTCAGAGCAATTATTTTTATTTTCATTTTGTATTACCATCGGAATAAATTTGATCCGTTTGATGACACAACATTAAAAACAATTTAGATTAATTTATGTGTATAACTTTTTGCAACTTCCAACTATTTATACACTTATTTACTTACATTATTCTATTATTTAGACGATAGACTGTGATGTAAGTGATTGAAAATCAGAATTTTAAATCATAGGTTCGAATCCTTCCGAAATAGATTACAAAGTAGTAATAATTTCTCTTATTTTACTATATATGGGCTTTGTACTCTCCTTAAAATCATCTTTATATTCAGAAATATATCTGTTTAGATTATGAGCATTTATCAATTTTCCTTTGGAAGAACAAAACATTTTCTTTTGCTCAATTATCTTGTAAGGTTGTAGAGTTGAAAGACAATTTTTCTCTCTACACCAAAAGAGTAAGCAAGCTAAATTTATAGGGTTTATTGGTATTGGATTATCAAATATAGCCACATAATTGTTAAATATTTGATAGAACTCTCCTACACTTACATGGGTATCAATAATACTATTTTCAACTAATTGTTTGTGTAATTTTATGATTTGTAGTTCTTTTAAATCCCATTTCAACGCTTTGAAATCTTTTGGTTTTTTATCTTTTAAATCGTCAAGATATGCAATTAGTAACACTTTGTCCATTAATAAACCGTGCATCAAAATATAAAAGTTCTTCTCAAAAGAAATATGTTGTGGTTCGTCAAATGAGTTTAAAGTGATTGTCAATATTCTTTTATTCCTACGCTCTCCCTTCAAGTATTCTCTTATATTTTTCAATTGAAATATTGGAGGATTAGAAAGTAAAAATTTATTTAAAACTTCTATTAGATTAATTTTATCATAATCCGATGCTCTTCGACGGTTAAATTGCTCTCCTTTTCTCCTATAATTTTTATATGCAGTTCTAACTAAGACTTCAATTTGTTTTTTATTTAAAACATCACTCATTTTTGTTCCAATTGGGTAAGTCGGATATGAGGATGAAAAATATCTTTGGTCAATTTTTGCTATATCTTCTTTGATAAAGTCAGCACTTGTTAAATTAACATTGTCCATTTTCAACCTGCATATTTGTATTATTACTCATAAATTTTGATAACTAATGCGTAAATTCCTTTTCTAACTTCTCTCATTGCTTCGTAACAAACTCATCCAAATTAATAATCGCATTTGCCACCACCGAAAGGGCTGCCAATTCAGCATTTGGTTTTTGATTTCCTTTCAAATACGCTTTCATTTCCGAAGGCTTCTTTTTGAATTGTTCC
>JAYUIP010000453.1:0-2164 GCA_043765945.1 Arcicella sp. | reverse complement strand
CCACGATGATTGCCCCACAACCAAACCATTGCCAAACTTTTAAGTCTAAAAAATAGAGCGATAAAACATAAGCCACAATCATGGAAGCTATAAATCCACCGATACTTCCCTCCCACGATTTTTTGGGAGAAACTCTTTCAAATAGTTTCGTTTTACCAAATTTTGTTCCTGCAAAATAGGCTCCTGTGTCGCTCGCCCAAAGAAGAAAAAGACAACCCAGTGGTTTTTGCCAACTGAAAGTATTGAGTTCTAAAAATGCTAAAATGATAACTAAGGCAAACGGTAAAGCTACATAAATCACGCCTAAAAACGTGTAAGCGATGTTTCTGAAAGGTTTGTCGTCTTTTGCTTTGTATAATTTTATGAAAAAAATCGAAGCCATCAAAGGGGAAAGGATATAATAATTTGATTCCGCCATTACACCCTTTTCAATGAGATAAGTTATTGTCACCAATACAAAACCACAAAATGTTCCGTAGTATTTTAGGGGTGCATTTCCGCTTAAACCCAATAATTTATAAAATTCTAATTGTGCCAAGATAGCAATTAAAGCGAAAAGTCCATAGAATGTCCAGTCGCTATACACGATGCAAAATATCAAAAATGGAACGGCAATAACCGCAGCAATAACCCGCTGTTGCAGGTTTGACATAGATTGTAACTTTTTATTCATTTATATTTTTAGGTTAAGTAATTAAATTCAATGAGTGAATGATAGATTGAGTGAATGATATAGTAGTAGCGAAATATTCATTCTATCAGTCACTTATTCTATCATTAATTCAGTCCTCCTTCGTTCTCCAATAAAAATTTTGCCAAAACTGCATCTTGCATCGGCACGTGTACTTCACAAAGACCGAACAAATAGGAACTGTCTTGTTTATTCAAAATTACGGCTTCAATCTGATGTTCCTCCACTAAGTAGGCTTTCGCTAATTGTGCTTTGATAGGACTCGTAGATTCATAAATTTTTTTCCAATCACTCATTTTAGTTATCTGTAATTCGTTATTAGTAAAAAGTTGACATTAGGTTTTCAAAATCTTCATTTGGTACTGATAACTAACAACCGTTAACTGATAACTCTTTTCATCCAGAACCATCTCAAAATCAAAGTCGTCAATAACAATGAACCCAAAGCCATAGTTAAAGGTACGGATTTTGTGTCTTCAATATTTATTTCAACGGTTTTTGTTGCGTATAAATATGCCATTGAAAGCGTAAATCCATTATTGATGAAATGGGCAAAAATGGGTATCCAAATATTTTTTGTCCAGTAATATAAATAGCCAAATAATGCACCCAAGAGCATTCTTGGGAAGAAACCATAGAATTGCATATGAATAGAACTGAAAATAATGGCGGCAAACCAAATCGCAACGTGCGGATTTCCAGAGGCTCGTAAAGTGATATTTTGCAAGACTCCTCTAAATAATAATTCTTCGCTAATTCCTGCCAAAACTGCCACCACAATCATTGCCACAACAAATTGGGAAGATGATTTAAAATCGGTCAGAAATTTGGTCATTTCACCCGCTGTTTCTTCACTTGATTTCATCCATTTTTCAATGCCCTTCAAGGATTCTGGAAACACAATTCCTTGATTCCACTCAATAATTAACGCATCAAAAAACATAAAAATAATGACTAAAAATGCAACAATTAAGAAAACAGGCAGTTCTACTTCACGAAAACTTAATGATTTAATTTGTTGTTTTTCAATAACAATCCAGAAAAAAAAGGATGCAGCAATAAAAGGAAGTGGCGTTGAAAAGGTTTGTAGAACCATCACTGCCTCATACATATTAGGATAATCGTTGAAATGTTTCTGAAAATCTCCTACCTGACTAAAAGGCATTCCTGTCATTTGCGTAAAAAGGAAAAAGCCAATTATGGAGCCAATGGTCATAAAAACCAAAGTCAGACCCACCAAAATCATAATTTTGGAAATAAACGGCAGATTTGTTTGTGAAGAAGAAGTATCGAAATTTGTCATAATGGTTGTAAATTTACGCATAATTTAGGATTTAGGGGTTAGGATTTAGGGGTTAGTTTAACAGAAATAATTTCTTGTTTACAGACAGTCTAAAAATCCTAACCCCCAGCCCCTAAAACCTACAAAAAGATGGTAAAAATTAAAGACATAGAATTAGGCGATTTTCCGTT
>JAYUIP010000452.1:0-2166 GCA_043765945.1 Arcicella sp. | reverse complement strand
AAACTGCCGATGTGGTTGTGGAGCAATTTAGACCCAATTATTTGGATAAAATTGGCTTGGGATATGAAGAAGCCAAAAAGGTTAATCCTAAAATAATTTATGTTTCCGTAACGGGTTACGGACAAACAGGACCTTACGCTCATTTGGCGGGACATGATTTGAATTACATCGCCTACGCAGGAGTTTTGGGAATTACGGGTAAGATAGGGGAGGAACCAATTGTACCAGGCGTGCAAATGGCAGATATTGCGGGAGGTTCATACATGAGCGTAATCGCAACACTTTCGGCTCTTCATTCTCGCACACAAACGCACGTAGGTCAGCACGTGGATGTTTCCATGACGGATGCCGCAATGCCTTTATTATCAGTCTCTTACGCTATTTATTCAGCTAATAATCAGCCACAAAATAGAGGAATTTTGCCACTTTCGGGTGGAATGCCAAACTATGGTGTTTATGAATGTCAGGATAAAAAATACATTGCATTGGGAACCTTGGAACCCAAATTTTGGAGTAAATTTTGTGATTTAACCCATAAACCCGATTGGAAAATGTTTATGGTTCCTCAAAATCCAGAGCAATTATTGAGTTTCAAGAATTTGATTGGAGGATTATTTTTAGAAAAAAATCAATCAGATTGGGTGAAATTTGGCTTAGAAAATGACCTTTTAATTAGTCCTGTGTATGGTTTAGAAGACTTAGAAAACGACCTACACCTCCAAGCCCGCCAAATGATTATTGAAACTGAACATCCCACGGCAGGGAAATTAAAATCTATTGGCGTACCGCTAAAATTTTCAGAAACCGAAGCAAAACCTTCTTGGGCTGCTCCGATTTTGGGGGAGGATACGGAGGATATTTTAAGAGAATTGGGAAGGTAAGAAACGCTTTTTTACATCTTAACCAAAGCATTTCCCCTCAAAACAGGCAATACATCATACAAATCATGTTGCAAACAGTAGGCTATATCTCTCTGAATACCAAGGCGTTGCAACCTTTTCACGTGTGATGATGAGGCAACAAACGAGAGTAAATCATTCTTACCCTGAGCATACAAACGCTGTGCCATCAGAGCGGCATCTTCTTCGACCATAAACTCATCGTTGAGACGTTCAACTAAGGCTCCTGCAAAAAGGGTGTCTTCCAAATTTGGCTTCCCTTTCCAACCCGCACAAAGTATTAGAATATCGTACTGTTGGTCACGTAAATAGGTTGCCAAAGCCCCCAAATTCAAGAATGAACCAATCATTACCTTCACGGCAGATTTTGATTTTGTGATTGCCAGCGTTCCATTTGTGGTAGTTACGCAAATCGTTGAACCTTGCACTTTTTCAGCCATGTAGCTAAACGGAGAATTATCAAAATCGAAGCCTTCGGGCGTTTTTCCGTCTCTTTCAGCGGACGATAAATAGCCTTGTTGTTGATATAAAAAGCACTCATCAAGCGTGGCAACGGGAATAATTGCCTCCACACCGTGGGCGAAGGCAGTTGTCATGCAAGAAGTGGCTCTAAAAATATCCACAACCACCACGATTGAGTTTTCAATGTCGTGCAGATGTAATAATTCAGGGGTTAAGCAAACGTCTATTTTTTTCATTTTCACTTCAAAAAAGGCATTTTTGTTACGAATGCCTTTAAATATTTATTACGAATATTGATATAAATTTCAGCACCATTTTTAGCGTATTCCGTTGCTACGTAACCCATGCCAATGCCTTTGTTCAAGGACGGTGACTGCGTTCCAGAGGTTACTTCACCAATGATATTTCCAGCGGCATCCATAATTTCGTAATGTTGTCTTGGAATTCCTCGGTCAATCATCTCAAAGCCTACTAACTTCTTTGTAACGCCGTTTTCTTTAATTTTTCTGTGTAAATCAGAACAAATAAATTCTTTGTTGAATTTCGTAATCCAACCTAAACCCGCTTCAATTGGCGAGGTCGTATCATCAATATCGTGTCCATAAAGGCAATAACCCATTTCGGTTCTCAAAGTATCTCTTGCTCCTAAACCTACGGGCATAATATTGAACTCTGCCCCAGCCTCAAAAATGGCTTTCCACATTGTCTCGGCGTGTTCATTTGGCACGTAAACTTCCATACCTCCCGCACCTGTATAACCAGTAGTTGAAATCAAAATGTCATTAATTCCTGCCACTTTTCCTTC
>JAYUIP010000451.1:0-6218 GCA_043765945.1 Arcicella sp. | reverse complement strand
CTATGATTTTGAGAGCAACTCATATCACTGATTCAAAGGTATTAATTAAATTTGAATAATATTAAACCTGAAAGTGGTTGTGTTGTGAAAGTGAAGTTTTTGTATGTGAAGTGCATATTTCAATATTTTCTCGGCAGAAATAGTAGGAAAGTTATACATCATTGAGAATAAACGTACTTAATTCTACGTCAGAATATTTTGGCAAATAGGCAAATCTCAAGGATTAAGTTTCGTAGAATATGAAGTGATAAATTTAACGATTATGTTAAATGGTTTCTCTAAAATATTACGGAACTATCTACAATTCGTCTTGCGGCAAATAGGTAGATAATTCCGTCTTTTATTTATAATTCGTAAAATTTTGTAGCGTTTCCACCAAAAAATAAGTCTTTTTCGATATTACTAAAACTTGAAAAATAGTCTTTTACGATGGCATATTGCTGTTCATAACTTGCGGCTAAGGTACATACGGGCCAATCTGAACCGTACATAATTCGGTTTGTACCGAAGGCTTCAACAACCGTATCAAGGTATTTGGTAAAATCGTCACTCTTCCAAGAAGACCAATCGGCTTCCGTAACCATTGCAGATACTTTGCAATAAACATTTTCAAAAGAAGCAACGTCAACTAATTGTTTTTCCCAAGTATCAAAACTTCTTAATTTAATGTTAGGTTTAGCAATATGATCAATAACAAAAGGTTGATTTGGCAAGGCTTTTACAAACTCAAATGTATTTGGCAAATGTTCCGCAAAAATTAAAATATCATAGGTATAGCCATAATTTTTTAAAACAGAAACTCCTTTCATAAATGCTGGTTGAAGCATAAAATCCAGTTCAGGCTCATCGTGTATAATATGACGAAAACCTTTTATTTTTTGAAATTGCTGATAATATTGGACTCTTTCTAAAACGTTTTCAGCCCTCAAATCCACCCATCCCACAATGCCCTTGATGAAATCGTATTTGGCTGCCAAACTAAGTAAGAAATCATTTTCCACTTCAGCCTGATTAGCTTGCACAGCAATGCAACCTTCTAAATCAAATCTTTTCAATAATGGCTCCAAGTCTGACGGTAAATAATCAGTTTTCAGAATATTCATCCCGTCATTCATCCATACGTGCTGATATGGATCATATTGCCAGAAGTGTTGATGAGCATCAATCTTGGGAGTTTTCATAAAAGTTAAAAGAAAAATTTTTACTAAAATAAAGAAATTGTGTAAAAATCGAAAATTAAACGCTTTGTCCAATAGGTTTACACTTCCGAAAATTTTATAACGTCTTTCTCAATATCATTTCCATTGAAATACTTAGTGAGTGTCGGTGTTTATTTCCGAGTACTAATTCAGCCGCTAACTTGCCAACTTCATCTGGTTTTGAAGAAATGATACTGATGCCCCCTGCTAAAATTTCCTTATAGCATGAATCATTTAATGAGATTAGTCCAACTTGTTTTCCAAGCTCCAGATGTTGCCTTTGGGCAGATTTGATGGCTGCTACTAAGTCAATATCTTCCATCGTAAAATACACATTCTCTTCTTCAACATCTTCATCTTTAAATCCATCAAGCACTTTAAATTCATAATAATTTTTCTCGCAAAAATTTCTAAAACCTGTTATTAATTCTGAATCAAAATATTCCTCTTCGGTCAATACTAAATTTAAGGTTTTATATTTCTTAAAATATGCCGCATTTTTCTGCATTAGTTCACAAATTGCCTTTCCAGAACTACTCACAATGGATGAATTTGAATTATTCTGCAAAGGCATTTTTTTGTCAAGAAAAATGAGTCTTCCGCTTGTAATTTGCTTCAAGCATTTTAAATTTTCTTCCGTTTCTTCTATTAAATGGGGCATAATTATATAGTAATGATAGTTCCCCAAATGATTATTAATAACTTCTCTAAAATTTTCACTTTTATAATTATGGGTAAAAATATCAACCGTTATTTCTTTGCCTGCATGATTGACAAATGCGTTAAAAATTGCTTTAATATTTTCAGTTATTTTCCCAACTAAGAAGAAAATTTTAGTTCTGGGCTTAGCTGACTTTCCAGAAATAAAATACCCTTTTCTAAAAATAGAAGTGACCACTCCCAAGCGATAAAGTTCGGAGTAAGCTCGTTCCACGGTATCACGTGAAAGATAACATTCAACACTGGCTTCGTTGATTGAGGGTAATCTTTCCCCCGTTTGCAAATTACTTTTCTTGATGTCAATCAGTAATGTATTGACCAATTGTTTATATTTTGGCGTTTTGGAATCTTGCTTTGCTTGAGCAAAGTCTCTGAGTGCTTTTAACATAATCATGGGTGATGTTTAGGGAAAAGGAAATCAACGTTTATTGAAAATTACCAAGCAGAAAAATTCGAGTTAATATAAATTCCTTTTGATTGATTTTAGTCCTTTTGTGTTGATATTGGTTTGTATTTCAATAACATAAGGTATTGAAATAGAGGGTAATAATTGAAGTTTAATGGTGTTATTAACGACATCAAAAGCAATTGACTTACCATCATCTATTTTACTATTTTATTAATCTTAACATTTTCAGGAACAGGCAAATTAATGTCTGTGAGGGCTTTATTCAGAATATGAAGGTATATTTTAGTATCCTTTCGTGTAGTTACAAAGTCGGAGGTAGGTTCATAAGGTCCGCCTTGAGTTTTGTATATTACTTCTCCATTTTTATCTAACTATTTCCCCATTTCCAATAGCATATCAGTCTGACGTTTTTCGATACGACCATCTGGCATCGGACCGACGTTATATAGTAGATTTCCACCACCTCCCGCTACTTTCGACAAAGTTAACAAGCTGGTTTCAAGTCCTTTCATGGTATCATTTGGTTTCCAAGACCATTGTTGGCAAATTGTCATACAGGTTTCCCAAGGTTCATCAATCTTGTAAGCCCCGACTCTTTGCTCAGGTGTTTCATAATCTCCCGCATACTTTTCAGGATTATTATATTTTTTCTCTTCAACACCAGTAATTCGTGATGTTTGGTTGTGATAACGATGTATTTCATGCCCGCCGCTTTTACTGCTTTTATCCATGCGTCGGCATCAAATAAAACTGGATTAAATTCTTTGTATAAATCATCATAATCGGCAATTGAAACCGCCGTTCCTCTCGACCAGCCTATTTCAACGCCACGAAGCGAAACGGGTCCCCAATGAAGAAACATCCCAAATCGGTTATCTTGAAAACGGGCAAGTGCTTCCTTATTTGTACGCAAATTAGGGTTAGCTTCTCCACCACCAAATCTCTGAGTGTAGGCAAAAAAATTGCTAAAAATGACGGCTAAAATCAATGCCAATCTTTGAAATTTCATGATGAAATGGGTTAAGGTTTATATTTTAATGTGTTAATCAAAATGTATCAAGGTTTCGTAGCAAATAGTTGAAATTCGTTGATACCAATGTATCCTTTTGAATCCAAAATTTCTACCCTGAATTTCTGTGCAATTACTGGGGTGATCGTTTTTGTCCATTCACCCATTTTGCCCCCTTTTGCCACGGGAATCCATTTTCCATTTTGCAAATACTGAACTTCAAAATTGCCTATCTTGGAATTTCTGTTTCTCTCACTCAGTTTGATTTCTCCCACTTTTTGAGGTTTTCCAAGATTTACTTCCAAGAAGCCTTTGTTGTTGAATAAATCTTTACACGCCTCTGATTCGTAGTTTAGTTCTTTTCCGTAATATTGGGTGAAATCAATAGTTGACCGTCGTCCAGGTTTCCAATAGGTTTCAGCATTATCATCAAATGCGGCAGTAGGATCGTGCAGAAATTTACCCAGAGAACTTGAAGCCTTGGCAGTTTTTCCGTAAGCCAGCGACTTTGTAATTGAAATAGGAATAATTGGGCGTATGGTTGATGCCGATTTATCCAAAGTAAATTCTACAATAGTAGCAATTGAATCACGCTCATTCAGCGGTATGTTTATTGAAATACCATTTTTATTTTGGGTGTAATTAACTGCTTTCTCATTCAAGATATTTGCTTTCAAAATGTTGGCGGGGATGGCAGGTAAGTTGATGCTTGCTGAGGTATTGGTCAGTAAATGCAAATACATTTTATTGCCTTTGTAGGAACTTACATAGTCATTTGAGGGAGTCAAAACGCCCCCTCTTGTGTGATAAACCGACTCTTTATTTTTGGATAACCATGTTCCCATTTCATACGCACGGTTCGCAAAATTCGTGGGAAAAGCCCCCAAACTATCAGGTCTAATATTGAAAAGTAAGTTTCCATTACCACCCACACAGCGGAGCAAAGTATGAAGAGATTCCTTCAAACTGCGGGGCGTATCGTTGAATTTCCAAGCCCATTGATGTCTCATATTCGTGCAAGTTTCCCAAGGCACCGTTCCATATCCTGCAACAAAGCCTTCTGGGGTTGTGTAATCGGCATATTTACCGAGATAGGCGTGCGATTCATCGGGCGAAAACGGTTCCAGGCGATTGTTGATAATGATTTCGGGTTGGAGTTTGCGAGCCAAATCATAAACCCGTTTTGGCTCAATTGGACTGGGAGAACCTTCATAATCAATCCAAAACAGACTTATTTTACCATAATTTGTCAATAATTCACGCACTTGTTCAACGACACTATTAGCAAAAACTGAATTGGTTTTAGGATTACGACAATCAGGATCTTTCCAATCTGCCACAGAAAAATACCAGCAAATTGGCATATTAGCGTCGTGGGTTGCCTGTGCGAGTTCCTTGCACACGTCCCGTCCGAATGGCGTATTCATGATGTTATATTCAGTAGTTTTTGTTTCAAAAAGACAAAATCCGTCGTGATGCTTGGCAGTTAGCACGATGTATTTCATGCCCGATGCCTTTGCAAACGCCACCCATTCTTTTGCGTTGAATTTAATGGGATTAAATCTTTTGTAGAGGGCATCATATTTGGAAGCTCCAAACCCTTTACGAGACCAACTGATTTCTTTGCCAATCAATGAAACAGGTCCCCAATGGATAAATAAGCCCATTTTAGCATCCGACCACCATTTGAGTCTTTCAAGATTTTGAGAAAAGCCTTGTGAACTTATAAGCCCAAAAAGTAAAGCAAGAAATATCTTTTTCATAAAAATAATTACCTAAAAATGTCAAAACTTGTGTCCTGTTTTTCTACCATTTGTTGTTTAACTATGTGACCATTTTTTGCATAATGTACCAGATAAAAATAGCAGATTACTGGAATAACGAAGGCAAGTTTGATACCGAATGAATCTGAAAGTAGTCCCATTATGGGTGGAATAATTGCCCCTCCCACAATGCTCATGATGATTAGGGAAGAGCCAGTTTTAGTATAAATTCCCAAATCTTTGATACTCAATGTAAAAAGTATCGGATATATGACCGATGTAAAAAGTCCCACGAATGATAAGGCATACACAGAGATATGTCCCGAACTTAGAATAGATATAAAAATCAAACTTATTGCCGCCAGCGAACATACCATCAATACTTTTGTAGGGTTCAATTTGCGTAATCCGTAAGCTCCCACAAGCCTTCCAACCAACACCAAAGCCATATAAAAGGTAATAAACAAAGCAGCACCTTGTTCAGTCAGCCCCATGATTCCCGATGATTTTGCGTAACGAATCATGAAACTTACGATACCGACTTCAGCCCCCAAATAACAAAACACGCCCAATGAACCGAGAACGGTGTGCCTAAATTTTAATATAGATCTAAAACTTTGAGTTGCTTTATTATCTTCCTCAATTTTAGGGAGTTTGATGAAGTAGAGCAATATGGCAATACCTACAAATAAGCCCCCCAGACTCAAATAAGGTGTTTTTACCAATTGAGCTTCTGCATTGAGGTATTGATTTAGTTGGGTTGGATTAAATCCCGCAACGGTTGAAGGTGAAACATTAGTAGCGTGCAGTAAAAAACGACTTCCAATGAATGGACCAATGGTTGCACCCAAAGAACCAACTGCCGTGGCTAAACTCAGCCTACTGGAAGCCTGGTTTGGATTACCAAGTACCGAAATATACGGCGTAGCGGTAACTTCCAAGAAAGTAAATCCCGCTGCCATGATGAAAAGTGCCCCAAGGAAAAGAGGGTAATATCGAGTTTCTGCCGCAGGGAAAAAAAGAAAAGCTCCTATGGCGGCAATCAGCAAACCTGTTATCATTCCTATCTTGTAAGCATATTTACTGATAAATTGCCCAACTGGAAGTGCCAGTGAAAA
>JAYUIP010000450.1:0-2174 GCA_043765945.1 Arcicella sp. | reverse complement strand
CAAATTGCCCAGCCTGTCTTACCCCCAAATTTTTGTAAAGATTTCATACTCATATTTGTTTGATTAAGATTGAAAATTGTGGATATTAAATTGTTTTGATGGTAACGTTGATTTGATGCCAAAGACTTTCAATATCCTGTTGTGAAAAATGACTTATAAATTCACATGGTTTTAATAATTTGTGACGAGCTAACTCAATTTCATGGATTTTATTAGGATATTTTTTCAAGAAATTTTCCCAAAAATAAGAAATCGTTAAATTTCCAGGAGTATGAATCCATTGCGAAAAATAGAAGTCCGTTGCAAAATCTTCCGAATAGTATTCTTCATATTTTTGAAAATTTAATGAAACCACTTTTGTTAATATTTAAGTTGAAATAGTATTTTTTATTCAAAAGTCAGGGCTATTTTTTTTCTACTCAAATTATATTTGAAAAAACATTTCATCTCAATTTTCTTTAATTTTATCCACAAAAAAAGCCCGATTGTCGTCAATCAGGCTTTTCATTATAATAATTTATGTTAGGCAAAAGTTAATTTTTCTTGTGAAATATGCTCTTTCAGTATCTTTAAAGCTCCAAAAATTAAATTATACACTGACTGCGGATTGATATTCATGGCACTTGAAATT
Source organism: Arcicella sp. (assembly GCA_043765945.1). Taxonomy (GTDB): domain Bacteria; phylum Bacteroidota; class Bacteroidia; order Cytophagales; family Spirosomataceae; genus Arcicella. The sequence continues at coordinate 1,543 of JAYUIP010000450.1, read as the reverse complement.
TGGTCGGTATCCATGTCTTGATAAAACTTTAAAGAAACCGCTTCTCTTTGTCTTTTAGTTAAAAAACGAAAAGACTCATTCAAGTTTTCAGTCAGTATCTTTTCTTCTTCAAAAGCCACTAAACGATGTTCATGCGAACCCGTATAATCTGGATTTTCGAGATAATAGGCTTCATGATGTTGCGAATGACGTTGCGTTGTTTCTAAGTGGCGAACCAATTTACGTTTGATTGAAGCCATCAAATAATAACGAATGGAAGTTGTTTCGCCCAAATTTTTGTGATTCTTCCAAAGTTCAACAAACAAATCGTGCAGACAGTCTTTTATCAATTCACGGTCGGGCGTGATGCTTGTACTGTAATTGTATAAAAGACTTATATAGTTTTGATAAATTTGCGTAAAAGCGGCATCATTACCTCCACGAAATTCATTCCACATTTTTACTTCATCAATGTTTTTTGGGTTAATTGTCATTATTGTAAGTTGGTTATAAAATCTATGTCAGTGAATATTGGAAGCTTTTTTTTATAAAGATATATTAAAAAAATATCACTATTCATGGTTTTTATTGAATATTTTTCCGTAAACGTTTACGGAAACGTTTACATGAAAAATACTTTTAATTATTGAATAATTTATATCAAAAAAAATAATTTGGATAGGTATTTCTTTCAATTTCAATATGTTAAAATTCGTCATAAATAAGTTAACTCTTCTAATGAAATTGAGTAATTGCACTCAAAATGTTACGGCAAAAAAGATAAATGTAACATCAAATAAGTATTTTATCATCTTCGATTTTTAAAAGAAGTAGAGCATTTGCATATATCCCTTTTAGATTTTACTTTTAAATAATATTTCAACAAACCAACCATCACAAACAAATGAAAAAACTGTTTATCACACTACTCAACGTATTTCTGTTGAGTCCACTAATTTTTTCTCAAACCCAAACCTTTCCACGAAATGGCGTACAAGATGAACGACTTGATTTATATGCCTTCACAAACGCCACCATTATTGCGGATGCAAACACCACTATTGAGGGAGCAACTTTAATTATGCGAGGTTCTCTCATTGAATCTTTTGGCAAAGGAATTTCTATTCCGATGGGTGCAACAATCGTGGATTTAAAAGGCAAAAGAATTTATCCATCTTTCGTTGAATCTTATTCTAATTACGGACAGCCAGAACCTGTAAGACAAGGTGCAGGTGGTTTCAGAGGCGACCCACAACCTGATTCTAAGAAAAAGGGAGCTTATAATTGGAATCAAGCAATCAATCCAGAAGTAGATGCCGATAAAATTTTCACGGTAAATAATGGTTTAGCCGAAGATTTACGGAAAGTAGGTTTTGGTTCTGCCATCATTCATACCCAAGACGGAATCGTAAGAGGAACTTCTGCCTTAGTTGCTTTGATGGATGGAAAAGAGCAAGACGCACTATTAAAAAGTCGAGTTTCATCAAATTATTCCTTCTCAAAAGGTACTTCAACCCAAGATTACCCAAATTCTCTAATGGGTTCGGTGGCATTGTTGCGTCAG
>JAYUIP010000449.1:0-6231 GCA_043765945.1 Arcicella sp. | reverse complement strand
TACTGAAATTGGCTTAGTTTGTGGGCATTTTAATACAGTTGATGAATCTTTGAAAGCAAATTTAATTGCTTTGAAATATAAGCCCTCAGCATCCGAATTGATGGATCATTATATCTTAGAATGTACCAAAGCCAATAAAGAACACAGTCAAAACCGTTTCTTTGTGCAAGGCGACCCTGGGGCAATTTTAGTGGTTGAATTACGGGGCGATACGCACGAAGAAATAGCACAGAAAGCTACTGAAATGGAAGCTGAAATGCGGGCGGCAGGCTTGGGTTATCATTTCCCAGTGGTTTATGGAGCTAATACAAAAAGGGTTTGGGATTTGCGTAAAGCGGGTTTGGGACTACTTTCTAATCTGCCTGGTGATGAAAAAGCCGTTGCCGTAATTGAAGATACTGCGGTGGATGTCAATGACTTACCTGATTTTATTCGTGATTTTAACGAGATTTTAACGGCAAATAATCTCTATTGTGTCCACTATGCCCACGCTGGTTCGGGTGAAATTCATTTACGCCCAATTATTAATTTAAAAACAGTTGAAGGAAATAAGCAATTCCGTTTGATTGCAGAGAAGATTGCTACGTTAGTTAAAAAATATAACGGTTCGCTTTCGGGTGAACACGGCGATGGTCGTTTGCGGGGAGAGTTTATCAAGCAAATGGTGGGTGAGCATAATTATCAATTAATGAAGGATGTGAAACGTATTTGGGATCCGTATAATGTTTTCAATCCAAGTAAAGTGGTTGATACGCCTCCGATGGATACATTCCTAAGATACACGCCTGGACAACAAACGCCTGAATTTAAAACTACTTTTCGCTTCACTGACCAAGACATTTTGCAACACGCTGAACAGTGTAACGGTTCGGGAGACTGTCGGAAAACGCACCTTTCGGGCGGAACGATGTGTCCGTCTTACATGGCTACTCGAAATGAGAAGGAAAGCACACGGGCAAGGGCAAATATTTTGAGAGAATTTTTAACTCATTCTGAAAAAGAAAACCGTTTCAATCATGAGGAAATTAAGGAGGTAATGGATTTGTGTTTGGCTTGTAAAGGTTGCAAATCCGACTGTCCTTCAAATGTGGATGTGGCGAAATTGAAGATGGAATTTTTACATCAATATTACAAGGAAAATGGCGTTCCGATTAGGAGTCGTTTGGTGGGTAATTTTGCTAATATTTCTAAAATAGTTTCATACATTCCTTGGGCATATAATTTCGTTTATGACACTCCATTTCTGAGAAGAATTGCGAATACAGTAGTTGGTTTTCATCCAGATAGAACAATGCCCTTATTGGCAAAAAAGACATTTATGAAAAGCTATGAGCAACGAGCAATGAGCAATGAGAAAAACTCGGTAGATGCCAAAACTCATACCTCATACCTTACACCTCATACCTCAAAGAAAGTTTATCTTTTTGTTGATGAATTTACTAATTATAATGACGTTGAAATTGGGATTAAGGCAGTCAAATTATTAAACCGTTTGGGATATGAAGTTGTCATTCCAAAGCACGTAGAATCAGGTCGTCCGCAATTGTCGAAAGGACTTTTGGATGATGCCAAACGGCTTGCAAACCAGAATGTTAGCTTATTAAAAGATGTGGTTACAGCGGAGATCCCACTCATCGGAATTGAGCCTTCTGCCATCTTAACTTTCAGAGATGAATACCCTGACTTAGTGGATGAAAACTTATCAGAAGATGCTCGCAAACTTTCAAAAAATGTGTTTATGATTGAAGAGTTTTTATCGAACGAAATTGAAGCAAAACGTATTTCAAGAGGTGCTTTTACGACAGAGAAAAGGTTGATTAAACTGCACGGTCATTGTCAGCAAAAATCATTATCGAGCATGGTTCCTGCAAAGCGAACTTTATCTTTACCAGAAAATTATGAAGTACAATTAATTCCCTCGGGATGTTGTGGAATGGCGGGTTCTTTTGGGTATGAAAAGGAGCATTTTGAGTTATCAAATCAGATTGGAGAATTGGTACTTTTCCCAACGATTCGTCAGCAAAATGAAGACGTTATTATTGCGGCTTCTGGAACGAGTTGTCGCCACCAAATTCATGATGGAACGGGAAGGACAGCGAAACACGCTGTGGAGATTTTGTTTGAGGCTTTGGTGTAGATTCAATGATAAAATGAGTGAATGATAGATTGATTAAATATTCTTAAAAGACTTTTTACTTTTAAAGTTTAATCTCATCTGTTAATTAAGAAGGCTTATAAATTTAATTTTACAAGCCTTCTTAATTAACAGATATTAAAATTTTATAACTATTTAAAAAGAACGGGTTATGGAATAAGTTCTTTACGCAATCCCACTGTTTGAGCGAAGCGAGTTTGGGATTTCTTGATTTTCTTTTGCGGTCCGTCGCTACGGTCACTTTTGTTGTATCAAGGCAAGAAGAGTAAGGATTATGCAAAAGGAAATTTTATTATTCCGAAACAAGCCAAATAAAATTTTCAAACATCTTCTTAATCAATTTTCTCGGCTCTCCCTCTTCTACCTCTCCCACTCACCATTGACCTAACATCTTCTGTTGTCTCTGCTAAACTATCCATCAGTGAAGGAACAAAGCCTTTTGCCATTCGTTTTTTCTCAAATTGAAGTCTTTCATGATCAGGTTCGCCCAAAACGTAAGCATAAGGTTTCAATTCGGGAACTGCATCAAAAACTACTTTCAAAATGGCAACTGTGGGTAATGACAAAGCCATTCCAGCTAACCCCCAAAGGGCTGAACCCAACAATAAAGCAATGATGGCAACCAAGCCATTGATGCTTACTTTTGAACCTACAATTTGTGGCGTGATAAAATTTCCTTCTAAAAATTGTACAAAAACGAAAACTCCTGCAACACCCACTGCATACATCGGAGAATCCTTGGTGATGAGGGCAATAATGATAGGTAAAATAGAGCCTATTAAAATACCTACGAATGGAATTACTAACAAAGCAGCAGCTAAAAAGCCAAAAAATACTGCGTAATCAATACCTAAGACCAATAAACCAATTGTATTGAGTGTTCCTACAATTAAAGTTACGGTGATTAATCCCGTTAAGTAGCTGTGAACAACTTCGTATATTTTCGTCAATACTGTATCAACCCTTCTTCTACTTACATTCTTGAAAACTTTATAAAAAAACATTTTAAAAAAGTCTCTGTAATAAAGGAAAAAGAACATATAAATTGGTATCAATGAGAGATTTCCTAAGACACTTCCAGTAGTAGAAAGTGCGGTTGTAAAAAGCGTGCCACCCGAACTCAACATTCCCGTTCCGTATTTTTTTAATTGTGTTATTTGTGCTTGTTTTGCAACGTGAAATGTGTTTTCCCCCCACCGCTGAACTTGATTGAACCATTCTAAAATTCTCTTTTCTAATTGTGGAATCATTTCCCCAAAATTAGCAATTTGTGTGGAGGCTAACCAGATAATCCCTACGGCAACGGCAGTAAATAAAATGAGTGTTATTGTTACTGCCCATACTCTACCTAAACCCTTATTTTCCAACCAATTAGCTAAAGGAAAAATGGACATAGACAAGATCATAGCGATAAGTACAGGCACAAGAATATCCTGCAAAACTACCAACCAATAAACTAAGATGGTGACAGAAAGGAGTGCTAAGGCAAGTTTTGCCACAAAGGGTAATTTATAATACATGATGAGATTGGCATATTTAAATTAAAAAGATAATCAATTTGGGTAAGTTGTCTTAAAATACAATTAAATTTCACACTAAAAAATCGTACCATAAATACACGCATTCTTAATTCCAGCGACCCAAAGGATAGGAAATCACCCCATTAAAACTCACCAAAGAAACTGTCTGAGAAGTCAAATCACCAATTAATAATAAATCTGTATCTTTTTGATAACCAAGCTCTTCTATTTGATTTTTTATGTTTTTAATCAAATTTATAGGAACATTTATACTTAAATTTAAGCATGGGCAAGGTTTTTCTTTCTTGAATTTATTAAGTTCGATTAAAAGTTCTTTAGTATCTTTTGCTTTATCTTCTTTTCCCCAGCCAATCATTTTATTCATCCAAGAATTATACTGCGGACGATAGGGTTCAAATTCAAAGATTAAGTCAGGATATCTTTTTATCATTTCTGCTCCATTTTTAAATTGTTGAATATGACCAGGATCAACAAATCCTATGAAATTTCCTCCCCAAGTCATACTATATTGTGCTGTCAGGCTATTAAGAGGGCGATAATGAGCTAAATTGTTAGATATTTTGTTATTTCTCATCACGGCAAAATCAGCGGCAAAACCAAAATTATGCATAGATATTGGTGATGCTGATTTATTACTACTTAAATATCTTTGTTGATTTGCCATTGACCGCAAATCTGAAATTATCCTAACCGAACCATTCAAATCTTTCATTACTCGATGAATGGAATCACGCTTTGAGAGAAAATTTGTGCGTTCTTCTGATAGTAATTTTTCCCAACGGTTATACAAATATCGTGGTTGCGATGCTAAAGCCCAAAGGTATTCCTGTTCTTGCCAAGACAGTGAAATTGATTCATTTGGCAACTGAATACTCGGAAAAATTAATGCCTGCGGACGGTCTTGATTCTGTGCAGCAACTCCTCCAATTTTAAGATTTCCTTGTGAATCAGCAATGACTATAAAAACCTTTTGTGGCGAAAGATTTTGTTTCAGTAAAGTGTCTCTCAAATAGAAACTTTGAGCAACCTCTCTAACACTCAATTCACTGACTTTCAGTGTGGTATCACAGGAATAATCTTGCCAATTCGGCTCTTTACTTAATAGTTTACCCGTTTTTTCAATAAGGTTACAAGCAAACAATGTCAGGCAAGTAAGGGTTATTTTAGCAAAATGTTTCAATAGTAAATTTGTTAAAAACATTGATAATTGGGGATTAGGGATTTAAGGAATAGAGTTGATATACTCTGCAATTAATTTTTTAGGTTTTTGGACAGTTTTTATGGGATAAATTAACGTAGGGACGAATAACATTTGTCCACTCCCTCAAATGACGTTGTGGACGAATGCTATTTGTTCCTACCACAAAAATTGCGATGTAACCATTTTCTATCACTATTTTACGGTTTTAAAATTTAAAAATAAAGAAAAATTGTTGAAAAAACTATCCCTAATCGCCTAATCCCCAATCCCCAAAAACTACCTAAACTTCTCTCGCTGGGCTAAATAAAGTCCCACAATAACGAGCAGTGTGCCAATGTATGTATAAGAAGTAATTGGTTCATTCAGTAAAATAGCTGCGTAAATAAATCCAAAGATTGGACATAAAAATAACCATAATGAGGCTTTAATCGGGTCTTTTTTGAGTAAATAAAGCCATAATTGAACGGCACCGATAGACACAGGAATTACCAACCAAAAGACCGAACCCCAAAATCTTAAATCATACGTATTATTTGTCCAATCGGTAAAAAATAAGGTCATGGGTACTAATAAAATTCCACCCAAAAGCACTTGCCAACCATTAATTACCAACAAAGGTAAATCCCATTTTTGTCCAGCATAATAAACCGTTCCGACAGAATATGAAATCATAGAAATGGATAAAATAATTAAGCCCTCAACATCAGCAAAACTATTTTTTAGTAAGGGATAAGTGGCAATTCCAACGCCCATTATACCCAAAATTAAGCCCATAACCTCAGTATTTTTCACTGAACGACCTAACCAAAAAGCGGATAAAATGCTGATTATTAGTGGGTTAGTAGCTGTTGACAAACTTCCAATTCCCGCTGAGACGTGTTTAATGGCAACTACGAAAAAGCCTAAATATATGGTTACGTTCAACACTCCATAAATTGCTAATTGTTTCCACTCTTTTCCTTTTGGTAAACGATTTCTTTGGAATAAATAAGCATATCCCAACATCAAAAATCCTGCAATAAAAAATCGAAAATTGCCAATTACCAAAGGTTGAGCCGATTGGATTCCAATTTTTGTGGCTGACGAAGCTGATGCCCAAAGCATGGCGAAAAGTATTCCAATCAGTAGATTTTTTATCATAATTTTTGGGCGGCTTCAATATCTAACATCACTGTACTATTCTCTAATTTTTGGAAAATACTAGCGGGAAATTTTTCTGTAATTTTATCGGTCAAGGCAACATTAATTACGGAAGCCTTCCGTAATCCATTGGCAATTAAAATAGACCATTTCGCTTCTTGTAAATGAGCTAAACCAAGCGTTATCCCTTGCGT
>JAYUIP010000448.1:0-6236 GCA_043765945.1 Arcicella sp. | reverse complement strand
AAATCGAAAACAAGAGCAACTATAAACCTAAAATGATAAAAATTGGCATTTTGAAAGATGACTTTGATTGGAAAACAAAAAATGGCTTTATCAAATTTATAGATTTTTCAGATGGGACGAACTGGGACGTGGAGAAATATGAGATTTTAGGAAAGAAATATTAGACTACAAATATAGAGTAATTGATTTGAACACTCAAATCGAAATTTTAAATTAAATTGAACAACACATACAAACACAAAACCCCCTTCCCATTAGAAGCAGGAGGCATTTTACCAGAACTTGAACTAAGTTATCAAGCTTTGGGAGAACTCAATTCCGACTGTTCAAATGTGGTGTGGGTATGCCATGCCTTCACGGGTTCACAGGATGCGGAGGACTGGTGGCAGGGAGTAATTGGTCGTGGGAAATTATTTGACCCCGATAAACATTTTATCATTTGCGTAAACGTTTTGGGTTCACATTATGGCTCTACGGGACCACTTTCAATTAATCCCGAAACTGGAAAGCCATACTATCACGATTTCCCTTTAATCACGATTCGAGACATTGTAAACTCCTTTGATATTCTCCGTGAACACCTTGGAATACACCAGATTTATACCTGCATCGGAGGTTCTTTGGGTGGACAGCAGTGCGTGGAATGGGCAATTTCTCAACCAGAACTCATTGAAAATCTGATACTTATTGCCACCAATGCACAACATTCTCCTTGGGGAATTGCTTTTAACGAATCCCAAAGAATGGCAATTGAGGTTGATCCAACTTGGGTGGAAAGCAATGCTCAAGCAGGACTCAAAGGCATGAGTGCGGCAAGGGCAACGGCATTGATTTCGTATCGAAATTATGAAACTTATGGTGTTACACAAGCACGGCGAGATGAACCTCTGGGAAAGTCTCACAGGGCAGTGACCTATCAGCGTTATCAAGGTGAAAAATTGGCACAACGGTTCAATGCTTTTTCGTATTATGTACTCTCGCAAGTGATGGATTCGCAGGATGTTGGGCGTGGTAGGGGAGGGGTAATCAAGGCATTATCTCAAGTGAAATCCAGAACTTTGGTGATGGGAATAAAGTCAGATTCTTTGTTTCCGATAAATGAACAGGCATTTTTAGCAAAACACATTACAGATTCCACGTTTCAATCGTTGGATTCATTATACGGTCACGATGGTTTTTTAATTGAAAGTCAATTGATAACGAAAGCGATAAAATTATGGCAAAAATTCATCAAATTTGACGTTAATCCGATGTACGATTTCTTTAAAAAGTTGGAGGGGAAGGGGGAATTAGTGTAATCCGATGTTGGACGGCACTCCGTTTCCGCATCGGTCTGGAAAATTCAATATCATTTTAAGACCGATGCGGAAGCATCGGGTTACAAGATCCTTCGTCGAAAACTCCGTCCATGCCAATCCTTTGGATTTTTGAGATAACGGCTTGAAAACCAGAAATATATCGTCAAGCTACTCAGCATTCCAATGGTGGCTCCACCCAATACATCCACTGGGAAATGTTGGAATAAATAACAACGAGAATAACCTGCTAACCATGCCAAGGTAATACAAGCATAACCCCAATTTCTATTTTTTGCAAAAAGCATCAAAAGCGTAAAAATCGCAAATGCCGTGGTGGTATGTCCCGAAGGAAAACTTTGGTGAATGTTAATGATTACACCATCCACATAATGCCAATTTTGCTTTAAATCCTTAAAAAAAGCCATCGGACGAAGGGTATCAAAAAACAATTTCAAAGAACTCGAAAGTAAGGTGCTTAATACTAATGAAGTGCTGAAAATCAACGACTTATCGAATCTTACAAATAAAAATATAACGATTGTTACTCCCCAAAACCAACCTTCACCCAATTGCGTAGCTCCATAAAAAAACCAATCTCCAAAACGAGAATTCAGTGAATTAATGAAGGTCATTTGCTCTAACTTGGTGGTTATCAGCACGATTGCTAAAAGACAAAGCCAAATCAGAGCGTAAGGAATAAAAAAAGGTAAATTATTTTTGATAATTTGTTTCATTTGGCAAAGTTCGGAATGGAATGCGTCTATTCAAAATATGTTTAGAATTTGCTTTTTAACTATTGAAAATAAATATTATTGCCACAAAGACACCAAGTCGCAAAGATTTTATACTTTTACTTTGTGCCTTGGTGGCTACTTATTTATCTTGGAATTCAACAACTTGAAAAACCTTTATTTACTTTTATCATTCTTATCCTCCGCCACTTTCGCCCAAACGATTCAACCCGAAAGTAATATTGCTGAGATGGAATTGAGTTTGAATAAAATCAATCTCGTTCACCGCTTTTTGCCGTTGATAAATGGCGAAGGTTTTACCGTTGCAGTTAAAGAAAACAAGATTGATTCGTTGGATATTGACTTTCGAGGGCGGTTAATTCGGAGTAATTTAACATCATCTTTATTTTCAAACCATGCCGCTGATATGGCTACGTTTTTTGCGGGTGGAGGCAACAATTCCGCCATACGCAAAGGCATTGCGTGGAAGGCGAAAATCATGTCTATTTCGTTTTCAAATCTTCTGCCAGAATCGGATGATTTCTATGGAAAAAATCAAATTTACCTTGAAAATCATTTGTATGGTACTGATATTCAGAACGTTTACTCAAACATTGCTCTTGGATATGATGCCTCAATCAATCGTTTGAATGACGTTCTGCACGTTTTTTCATCGGGTAATTCTGGAAATATATCTCCGACCGATGGCAATTTTAAGGGTATTGCCAACTACTCAAATCTTACAGGAAGTTTCAAACAAGCTAAGAATATTATCATAGTCGGGGCAGTGGATTTTGATGGGAAAATTGAAACCCGAAATTCCCGTGGACCCACGTATGACGGGCGACTAAAACCCGAAGTTGTGGCTTTCGGACAAGATGGAAGTTCGGGGACAGCGGCATTAGTTTCGGGCGTGGTTGCTTTACTGCAACAACAATATGCCAAAACTCGAAATAATGTTAAACCGTCCTCGCATTTAGTAAAGGCTTTGTTGATTAATAGTGCAGAGGATGTTGGCACGAAGGGCATTGATAATCAGAGTGTTTACGGAAATATTAATGCTTATTCAGCCCCGCAAACGCTCAATGCTGGACGTTTTTTTCGGGTGAATTAGCTAATTCTCTTACCCAAAATTTCAGTACCTGCAAATGTACGAAATCTCAAAATTACCATTGTCTGGAATGACTTACCCGCCATTGAAAAAGCCACAACTGCCTTAGTAAATGACCTTGATGTGTCAGCCGTTTCACCCAATGGAAACAAGTTTTTACTCTGGGTTTTGAGTAGTTTTCCAAATGCTGATTCGCTCAAAAAAATACCCGTCAGACGGCGAGATGGACTTAATAACGCAGAACAAATCACGATTGAAAATCCCAATGCTGGTAAATATCTCATTACCGTTTTCGGTTTCAGAATTCCGAGAGGAACGCAAGTCTTTCCAGTGGTTTATGATTGGGAATTGGGTGATGAATTTCAAGGGCAATTTCCACTTAGTCAAGACAATGTTACGCCCAATGAAAATAACTTAATTCGCTGGAAATCAACGTTTTCGGATACAAAAGGGATTTTGGAATATTTGCCAAATGGTAGTCGTTCTTGGGTGCGAGTCACAGATTTAGATTTGTCGAAGGGGTCATATGAATGGAAAACTCCCAACTTGTTTTATTCGCCTTCACGCTTACGAATGAATGTTGCTAACAAAGCCTTTTTGAGTGATACTTTTAGTGTATCAAAATCCTTAGAAATCAAGTTGGGATATAATTGTTCAGACTCGCTTTTGTTGCTTTGGAATGCCCCCGCTTTTATCAATAAATACGTAGTTTATCAATTAGGAAATCAATATTTTGAGCCAATTTTTCAGACCAATCGTTCATCTATGGTAATTAATAAAAAAATATTCGGGTAAATATTTTGCGGTTGCTCCGATTTTAGATAATGGAAAATTAGGTATGAGAAGTAATGCCATAGCGATTAATAATCAAGGAGTTGGGTATTTTTTGAGGACTTTTACGGTGGATAATTCTGATGATAAAAAGGCAAATATTAACGTAGAATTTTCAACATTGCTTGGCGTAAAATCCATCATTTTTCAGAAAATCATAGATGGTGAGTTTACGAATTTATATCAATTCATACCTTTTGATAGTAAGTAAGTTCAAATATCAATATCAAAACGGGTCAGAACAAGGCGAAAATACGTACTGAATGAAGATAATTTTTCAGAATAATTTCGAAGGTTTTCTAATAGTGAAACGGTTTTTATTTTTGGCGAAGGTGAATATTTAATTTACCCAAATCCCATCAGAAAATACGATAATTTGAAGTTTAAAATTAAAAATCCTACCAATGGAATTTGGTAATTGTACAATGGATTCAGGGCTTTGGTTTTACAGAAAGAACTAAAAAATGCAGGAGAAACAGAAAACATTAATTTGCCTTCTGGAATGTATTTTTATCGTATTTTGAGTGGGAAGAAAATAGTAGTTTCTGGGAAATTGATTGTGGAGTGAATATGTTAGACCACGGATGAACCCGCAACGGAGTTGGGATTTTACGGATTCACACGGATTCTTATCTCTTAAACATAAATATAAAATCCGTGTCAATCCGTAAAATCAGCGTCATCCGTGGTCTAATAAAGTCTGTCCTAATTAACCCCCAACCCCGCTAAACTCTTCTTCGCTGCTTCATAACTTGGTTGTAATGCCAAAGTCTTTTTAAAGTCTGAAATTGCCCCTGATTTATCACCCAATGTTTGCTTCGATAATCCTCTATTGTACCAATAAATTGCATCCGTACTGCCCTCTATATCAATTACTTGATTAAAATTCTCTAAGGCTTTTGTAGCATTTCCAGTCGCTAAATATGCCGTTGCTAAAAAGCCCCTTGCTTGGTTTTTTTTGTCGTTTTTCATTGATAAAGATTTCTCGAAATCAGGCAATGCTTTGGCAGGTTGATTGAGGTTGAAATAGGCAATCCCACGGTTCATGTATGTCTCGCCCGTACTCGCCCCACGCTTGATGGCTTCCGAGAAATATTCAATCGCTTTTTTTGTATCTCCTTTAATTCCGTAAGCCGTTCCCAAGTTCTCCCATGGTCCAGAATCATCCTTGTAGCCTAATTCAATGGCTTTTAGGTTGGCAGCAATGGATTCGTCTAACTTGCCTTCTTTTTCGCCAACGTATTTGCCGTAGGTGTAATAGGCACGGTAATCGTTGGGATAAAGTTTGATAATTTGCCCGAATAATGTACCCGTATTTTGCCAAGTTTCGATCTGTTTTTTGGTTTGAAATATACAAAATCCTGCAAAAGCAAAAGCACCCACCCAAACCACTTGTTTAAGGCTCTGATTTCGTTCTGCCAACTTATCTAAAAGCATTGCCAAAACGAAAAATAATCCAATGTATGGAATGTACGTATAACGGTCTGCCATGATAGCGGCACCCACTGAAATGAACTGCAAAACTAAGGCAACGGTCACGGCAAAAAAGCCAATTCCGAAGAGAAATAATTTGGTTTTTCGAGTTGATAAAATGGTCAATCCAGCGACTGTTAAGGCAAAAACTACTCCGAAAGAATAAAATTTTACGTTCGGTCCAGTGGCTTCGTAGGGATAAAAAGTACAGAGATTTATGGGTAAGAATAGATGATAGAAATACATCAAAAATCCGTAGCCAGCATACTGAATTCTGTCCATCATCGTGAAGACTTTCATGCTTAAAGCGGAGCGTTGCTCACCAATAATATGAATCATTCCGTGAAAATCTCCGCCGCTTTGAACGTTGGTTGCAATCAATCCGAAGAGTAGTGAAATTACGAAGAAAGGTACTTTTTCGAGGAGAACTTTTGTATTAATTCTACGGTCACGCCAGTAGTCAAATAATAAGAAGACAACTGGTAGAACAACGGCTTGAGCTTTTGATAAGCACGATAGAATGAACAATAATAAGCTGATTATTAAGTATTTACGCTGTTTTTCTGTGTCTAAATAATATAAATAAGAAAGACATCCCGCAATGAAAAAGAAACCATATAAAACGTCTTTTCGCTCCGAAATCCAGGTCACTGACTCAACTCTCATCGGGTGAATGGCGAACAATAAAGCGGTGAAAAATGAAGGCATTAAACGGCGTTTAGTCAAAAGCATAATCAACCAAAAAACCATGAGTGTATTAAATAAATGCAGGAAGAAATTTGTCAAAATAAA
>JAYUIP010000447.1:0-2178 GCA_043765945.1 Arcicella sp. | reverse complement strand
ATTCTTTCAAGAAGTGCTTGAAAAATTTTAATTCTATATTTTTCTGAAAATAGGTAGAGATGCTATCTCCAAAATAAATATTGGAATGAAAATGATGTCCTTGCTCCTTAGCCCAATCACCATGTCCAAAAGGTCCCATCACGAGCGTATTATAATTATTTGTATGATTTTTTTCAATGTTTTTATAAACAACCAAAGGACCCGTAATATCTTCGGCATCAAACCATCCGCCCACAGTCATAATCGCAGGAATGTTTTTGATGTTTTTTAAATGAGGAACAATACTACGTTTTTGCCAAAATTCATCATAATTTGGATGCTCAACGTGTTCTTGCCAAAAGAAATTATCATTGTAAACTTTACTGAAATTCTTTAAAGGAGTCATAGTTTTATACCATTCAAAACCATCTAAGGTGTTGATTTTGGGGTATTTATCATCATACCAAGACTCGGTCATGGGTTTTGGATGTTGCACGCCAAAAACGGGAAAAGTCAAACCATAACCCATTGTAAAAGCTCCATTATGATGAAAATCCTCAAAGAAAAAATCGGAAACTGGTGCTTGTGGAGAAGAGGCTTTCAAAGCTGGATGTCCGCACAATGCCCCCGCAACCGTATAAAAACCTGGATAGGAAATGCCATATTGCCCAACTTTTCCATTATTGTTTGGCAGATTTTTAACCATCCAATCAATCGTATCGTAGGTATCAGAAGATTCATCAACGTCCGTATTTTTGGTTTTATTAGGAATCTGTGGAGTCATATTTGTCCAAACGCCTTCCGACATCCATCGTCCACGAACGTCTTGATCCACAAAAATAAATTTTTCACGCATCATATAGCGTGAATTGTACAACATTTTTGGGTAAACGTCTTTCCCATACGGCGAAACATCGTAACAAGTGCGTTGCATCACAATCGGATATTGGTTGGTTGGGGAAGCGTCATTGGGCGTATAAACATTAGCAAATAATTTCACACCATCTCGCATCGCAATCTGCACTTGAGATTTGGAATAATTATTACGAATAAAAGCGGAGTCCTGTTGAACAACCGACATTGTTTGGGCTTTCAGGGCAAAAGAAAACGACGAAATAAGGAGGAAAAGGGTAATTGATTTCATGTTTTGTTGATTTGGTTGGTAAACTACAAAGGTATCAAGTCTGTAATCTTTACCAAATAAATTCAACAAAACAACGTTGAATAACCAAGCAATTTATTGAACAAAAAGATAAAAATTCTAAACTTTATCATAAAACCAATCAAATGAAAAAAGTATTAATTACTGGTGCTACAGGAAATGTGGGTTTAGAGGTAATTAAATCTTTGGAAAAAATCCCACATAACCTATCCATATACGCAGGGGTTAGAGATTTGATTAAAGATGGTGATAAATTAGCAAAATTTGAAGGAAAACCTATTCATTTTGATTTTAAAGATGCTTTAACTTATCAAATATTTTCTAAATGTCATGTTCTTTTTTTGCTTCGACCTCCACAAATTTCTGAAACTGAAAAATATTTTAAACCCTTAATTGAGTCCGCTAAGGTGCTGGGCGTTCAACATATTATTTTTTTATCGGTGCAAGGAGTTGAGAAAAGTAGTATTATTCCGCATCATAAAATTGAAAAAATGATTGTAGAAAGTGGAATCCCATATACTTTTTTAAGACCTGCCTATTTTATGCAAAACTTCACAACAACTTTGCCTAATGACATAGTAAATCAAGAAATTTTCTTACCCGCAGGAAAAACCAAATTTACGTTGATTGATGTTCGAGATATTGGAAAAGTTGCTGCAAAAATTATTACTCAAATAGGTTCTCACGAATATTTTGCCTACGATTTGACTTGTGGCGAAAAACTATCTTTTCAAGAAATGGCAACTGAATTAAGCGTAGGTTTGGGCGAGAAAATCACTTTTAAATCGCCAAATTTGTTTCGTTTTTTTATGAGGAAGAGGAAGGAAGGAGTTGCTTTTGGATATATTTTAGTTTTGATTATGCTTCATTATTTACCCAGATTTCAAGATATACCACCAATATCCGATTGGGTAAAAAAAATTTCGGGCGATAAACCAATAACTTTTAACCAATTTATAAATGACTATCGTCAAGCGTTATTGAAACCTTAACAATATGATAATTTTTGGGTAACGTGGAAATATGAATTATCTTTG
>JAYUIP010000446.1:0-6244 GCA_043765945.1 Arcicella sp. | reverse complement strand
CGCCCAAACGATAATGAGCATCTTTATCGAAACAACATGGCACAACCAGACCATCCCAAGTTATCACGCATGAATGCCACATTTTCCAACAATGATTCACTAATTTATTCTTGATTTTATAGCTTCCATCATGCTGTTTGGTGTATCGTGAATATTCATCAATGGTTGGAATTAGGTCTGAACCCTGCTCGTAATCATAAATTTGAGCGGTTTTTAGCCCGACCTCATCAACGCCCAATTCTTTCGCCAACTCATGCACTTCCGCAATTTGATGTTGATTGGGTTTTACGACCAAAAACTGAAAAACGATGTGTGGCGTGGAAGATTTTAACTCCTTCTTCCATTTTACAATGTTGCGAGTTCCTTCAGTTACTTTTTCCAATTTACCCCCAATTCTGTATTGTTCGTAGGTTTCCTGGGTTGTTCCGTCAATGGAAATAATTAGTCTATCTAAACCTGATTCTACAGTTTTCTTGGCGTTTTCATCCGTCAAATAATGGGCGTTAGTAGATGTGGCAGTATAAATGCCTTTCTGAGAAGCGTAGCCTACTAACTCTAAAAATTGAGGGTGTAAATAAGGTTCTCCTTGAAAATAGAAGATTAAATAAAGCAAAGTATCTGATAATTCATTAATTGTTCGCTTAAATAAATCACCTTCCAACATTCCTGTTGGGCGAGTGAAAGACCGCAAGCCACTTGGGCATTCGGGACATCGGAGATTGCAAGAAGTAGTGGGTTCAAAGGAAATACTAAATGGCATTCCCCATTGCGTGGGTTTATTGGTAATCTTGGAATTATAAAAGCTAAGAACCACCTTCAAACCGTTCCAAATACGTTTTGGGGTAAGTTTAGAGGAAAAGTTTAGTCCATCTTTGAAGTTTCCGTTCATGCAAATCATTTTGAAAATATAGTTGCAAGATACCTTTAAACGCTTGGAAAGGCAAATATGAGAAGATGCTCATTATATTTTTAGTTGCCATTGTAAATCATTGCAGATAATTACAAACATTTAAAGAAAAAATAGTAAATTTCACTTGAATCATATTACTTAAGCCCAAGTCAATAAGCGTTTTTAAATTTTGTGCCTCTTTGTCTTCGTGGCAAATCTAAAATCATCAATCAATGAACAATACCAGAAGAGATTTTATTAGAAAAATTAGTGGCACATCCGCCTTAATTGTAGGCGGAATGGCATTAACCGATGTTTATGGAAAAACGATAACCTTAAAACCAGAAGCTAAAATCTCCGCTAATGATAAAATCAGAATTGCTTTAATTGGTTCAGGAATCATTGGTCATTACGATACTGACACCGCACTAAAGGTTCTTGGCGTTGAATTAGTTGCCGTTTGTGACTTATACAAAGGTCGTTTAGAGAGAGCCAATGAAAAGTGGGGAAAGGATATTTTTACGACCCGTGACTATCGTGAGATTTTAATTAGAAAAGATATTGATGCCGTTTTGATTTGTACCTCCGACCATTGGCACGACCGTATTTCTATTGATGCCATGAATGCTGGCAAACACGTTTACTGTGAAAAACCAATGGTTCACCGCATTGAAGAAGGGGAAGCCGTGATTGATGCTCAGAAAAAAACGGGTAAGGTTTTTCAAGTGGGTTCGCAAGTGGCAAGTTCTGTTTTGACGATGGAAGCCAAGAAAATTTACGATTCTGGAATTATTGGCGAATTAACATACGTGGAGGCAACCAACGACCGAAGTTCTGCTAATGGTGCGTGGCAATATACCATTCCAACCGATGCAAATACGCAAACGGTTGATTGGGATGCCTACGTTGGCGATGCTCCAAAAGTACCATTTGATGCAAAAAGATTCTTCCGTTGGAGGAATTATAAAGATTATGGAACGGGCGTTGCGGGGGATTTATTTGTGCATTTACTCACCAATTTACACACCATTACAGGTTCAATTGGTCCTAACAAAATTTTTGCTTTGGGCGAATTAAATTACTGGAAAGATGGTCGTGATGCGTATGATTTAGTAACGTCATTAATGCAATATCCAGCAAGAAAAGAGCATCCAGCTTTTCAGTTTTACACTCGAGTAAATTTGGCAGATGGTGGCTCAAAAGGTTCTCCTGCACGTTTTGTGGGTACGGAAGGCGTAATTGAAATGGGGTATGAAAGCCTAATTGTTAAAAACTTTAAACGTCCAAAAGCCCCTGAATTTGGCGGTTATGATTCTGTAAATACTTTCTCGCAAGCACAGCAAGATGAATCTACCAAAGCGTATAAAGCCATGTACACGGATGAGGAAAAGAAATGGAATTATGGAAAAGAAATTACCTTCAAACAACCAACGGGTTATGATTCTCGGTTAGACCATTTTATTAATTTCTTTGAATCAATTCGGACGGATAAAAAAGTGTATGAAGATGCTACTTTTGGTTTGCGAGCAGCGGCTCCTGCATTGGCTTGTAATCTAAGTGCAGAGTTAGGAAAACCTGTGCTTTGGGATGCAGAGAAAATGAAAATGGTATAATTTTCAAACAAAAAAGGCTCAGATAAACTCTGAGCCTTTTTTATGGAAAGTGATTTGAAATTACTATTTCTCTTCACTGTTTTTCATTTCTTGTACTTGCGTACGAATGTCCTGAGCAAGCGTTTTTAACTGTTGCATTCCGCCTCTAACACGAGTACCGGCTGCTTGATTTTTTTTGTCATAAAACTTGTCAAAATCTCCTTCTAATGACATAATTAAATCTTTTACTTCTGCAAATCTGTTCATAATAGAAACCTGAATTTAGGATGAATAAATAGTTGAAAAAAGCCTTAAAAATAAGCCGTGGCGTACTTTTGTCTCGAAATATAGCTAAATTATTACATCTTCCAAATCCAAATAATAAAAAATCAACAAAAAAGACGAAAAAAACATTAAATTAGGCAAAATCAAGCTGTTTGGTCTGTTCTTCAATGAATTTCTCGGCAATTTGACGGTAAACACCCGCCGTCAATTTATCCTGTACTATTCTGAAACAATTCATGGTATATTCAACGTCTTCAAGACTGTGTGAAGCCGTTGGAATGATTCTTAGCATGATTTGTCCTTTTGGCACAACTGGATAGGTTACAATTGAACAAAACACGCCCATATTTTCTCTTAAATCCTGTACCAAACCAACCACGTGAGTCAGTTCATAATTGCCGTGCAAGAATACTGGCGTTACGGGCGAAGTGGTTTCTCCAATATCAAAACCTCTCTCTCTCAAACCACTCTGCAAGGCTCGAACGTTTTCCCACAATTTCTCACGGAATTCTGGGTGATTCTTAATTAATTCCAAACGTTTCATGCCACCTACCACAAAAGGCATTGGCAACGCTTTTGCATAAATCTGCGAACGCATATTATATTTCAAATACATCACAATGTCTTTATTCGCTGCCACAAACCCGCCGATTGAAGCCATTGATTTGGCAAACGTTGAGAAGTATAAATCAATACCGTCCATACAATTCAACATTTCTGGAACTCCCGCACCTGTTGGTCCCATCGTTCCAAATCCGTGTGCATCATCACACAAAATGCGAAAATTGAAATCTTCTTTCATTTTCACGATTTCATCTAATGAACCCACTTTTCCAGACATTCCAAAAACACCTTCGGTAATTACTAAAATACCTCCGCCCGTTTCAGCAACCTTTTTTGTAGCACGTTCCAAATTCTTACGCAACGAATCCATATCGTTGTGATTAAATTTGTAATAATCGCCCGTTTTGGCTTTGTGTAAACGAATACCATCAATTAAACAAGCGTGGGCTTCGGCATCATACACAATTACGTCATTTCTATCGCACATGCATTCGATAACAGACATTACGCCTTGATACCCAAAGTTTAAAAGAAATGAATCTTCTTTACCCACAAAGTCAGCTAACTGAGCCTCAAAATCTTCGTGTAACTGAGAATTACCCGACATCATTCTTGCTCCCATCGGGGCAGCCAATCCGTAATGAGCCGTTGCTTGAGCATCTGTTTCACGAACTTCTGGATGATTTGCTAAACCCAAATAGTTGTTCAACGACCAATTTAACATTTCTTTACCCATGAAGGTCATTCTCGGACCAATTTCTCCCGTAAGCATCGGAAAGGTAAAATAATGGTGAGAAAAATGAGCATGGGCTCCGATCGGTCCAAGACCTTTACCAACTTTATCGAAAATATCCACTTTATTTTATGATTTTTATGATTACAATTTTATTAAAAACAAGACGATTAAATTAATAAAAGTCTCTGTGAAAAGGATTTGAAATCTTAGTATTGTTATATACTTTTGGTTTTAATCCTGTATTTAACTTGAAATATTCACAAAGTTAAACGATTATTTGATTATATACAATATGAATAAGACTTTGTATTAAATCAAGTTTATTAACTCAATTGTTTAATCTTTTGTGGTAATATTTCAAGAACTTTCTTTTTATGTTTTCGATTGTGAATTAGGTTCACTAAATTGTTATTGTAATACTAAATTTGGACTTGTTTGACAAATCGAAAAATCTACAAAAAATACAATCTTGTTATGACAAATACGCATAGTTTATCGGACGTTTATGACGAAGTTGAGATTATTGACTTCTTAGTAGATAATAATGCCATGATTAAAGATTTTTCAAGAAGTCAACTCACATGGTTTTTCGTGGAAGAAAATTTCCATATCATATTATTTTTGGCGGAGGGAGAAAAAACTCGCTTTGAAAAATACATCGTTGAACGTTTTTCTGAAAACATGAACGATATGATTGCCCTTTGGAATAATTTTGACAAACGAATTCAAGCCAGTCAAGAAGTAAGAGTAATGAAATTAGCCAAAAATAAAGTGCATGATTTAATTGCGATGTCGGAGACTTTTAGGGCTTTGTTTGGGCGTAGGGATTTTGAGGAGGAGTGATATTTAGTCTATAACTCGCCAAATCATCCCAAAAAACATATAAATTGGCGAATTATAAATTTATAACTCGCCAAGTTATATGTTTTTTCAGTAGATTTGGCGAACTATAAGATGATTTTGTATGAAAATTGCAGGTAGAAAAGACGAAGTAAAAATACTTTTAGATGTAGTTAAGAAAGATAATTCAGCGTTTTTAGCTGTTTATGGCAGACGACGAATTGGTAAAACTTATTTAATCAGAGAAGTTTACAAAGAAAAAATCATTTTTGAGTGTAGCGGTTTACATCAAAAAGATTTTTCTCAACAATTAGAAAACTTTTGGCTGACTTTAATTGAAGCAAATCCAAAAGAAAAACCTTCGCTTCCTCAAACGTGGCTTCAAGCATTTTCTTTGCTTAAATTATATGTCAAGAGTTTAGAAAATATAGAGAAAAAAGTAATTTTCTTAGATGAAATTGCATGGTTTGATACGGCCAAATCTGGCTTTCTTGCTGCATTAGACAATTTTTGGAATCAGTTTTGTTCAAAAAGAGATGATATAATTTTGGTAATTTGCGGCTCTGCGGCTTCGTGGATTATTAACAAAATTATTAATGATAGAGGAGGATTGCACAACCGAATTACGAGACGAATTCAATTGATGCCGTTTACGTTGAAAGAAACAAAAGAGTTTCTGGAAATGAATAAAGTACAACTGGTTAATAAAGATATTGTGAGACTTTATATGTCGGTAGGCGGAATTCCATTTTACTTGAAAGATATTCAATCAGGACAAAGTGTTGCACAAATCTTGGATTCAATGTTTTTTAATTCACAAGCTACTTTAATGAATGAATTTTCTAATCTTTACGCTTCATTATTTAAAAATAGCGAAATTCATGTTTCAATCATTGAAGCATTAGCCAAGAAAAATAAAGGTTTAACCCGCCAAGAAATTATTGAAGCAACTGGAATAAAAAGTGGTGGAGGTTTAACAAATTCATTACAAGAACTAATACAATGTGGTTTCGTGAAAATTATTCTGCCAATTAATAAAACCAAAGAAGATTCTTTGCATAGATTAGTGGACGAGTATTCGATTTTTTACTTTAAATTTCTTCAAAACAATAAAATTAATAGTAGTTGGCTGCAATTTTCAAACAAGCCAGCATATAAAATTTGGACAGGTTATGCTTTTGAAAACCTCTGTTTTAAGCATATTTACCAAATTAAAAAAGGCTTGGGAATCAATGGAATTATTTCTAATGAATATTCTTGGATTCATAAAGGAACAAAAGAAGAAAAAGGAACTCAAATTGATTTCATCATTGACCGAGATGATAATTGTATTAATGT
>JAYUIP010000445.1:0-6250 GCA_043765945.1 Arcicella sp. | reverse complement strand
GATGATACTGCAATCACATGCGGGAAAGTAAATAAACCCCAAATACACTAAATTAAAACCCCCTAAATCAGAAATGTATTAGGGGGTTCTTGCGTTTTGTGATATTGAAAATTGAAAATATTTTAAAATAGGTCTTTACAAGAAGATAACATAATATAACTTTACGGAAGTATGTAAATAGTCCATGATATTTAATCGACGTTTTGAAAATATCTTGAATTACGTAACACTGACTTGAGTCTGCACATTTTATTAGTAGTACAGACAAAAGTCTCTGGTCCGTAAATACCCAAAAAATATAAATATTGATTGCTTGAAGACTATTACTTAGTCTTGAAATTACATAAATAAACTACATTAGACATAACAATTATATGTTAAAATTTTGTGTGCTATTAATTTACGTTTACTTTTCTTCAATTTCATTTTCTTTCTCCCAAAGAAAATTTAAGCAAGAAAATCAATTAGATGGTATTTCTGTCACTCCTTCAATAGGCATGGCGAGCGTTGTCGGTGAATTAGGAGATATATTTTCTCTCAAACCTGTTTACGGAATTAACATTGATAAGGGAATTTCAGAAAAAGTGAATATAGGAATTGGCGTTGTTGGGGGAAATTTATACGGAACTGAAAATAAATTTTATTTTTCGGGATTTAAAAGTGATTACTTTCAAATCCAAGCTTTGGGTAATCTTAATATTTCAAGGTATTTCATTACTTCGTATAATAAAAGAATTTTTGAATTAAAATTTTATGGAGGGGTTGGAATGATCTGGTTTCATACAAATGTGTATGATTTTAAAAGTGGAAAACAACTAAGAGCTACTTCTGAAAGTGATTCAAAACATACTACATTATTTCAAAATACTGGAAATGGAATTGGAGAGCCTGGAATTTACTATACTCGTGAATTGGCCATTCCTTTTGGCTTTAAGGCTGATTATAAATTAAATGATAACATAGCGTTAAATTTTGACATCGGGTATAATTGGATTAATAATGACAAATTAGATGGAACAACTGCTTATAATTTACTGAATCCTAACATTATTGCAGGCGTAAATTCTTACAGTAACACAATGAATGACGGTTGGATAAATTTATTAATTGGTATTAAATATACATTTTCATTCAGCAGGCGATTTATTCCAAGAGGAGTTTAGATTACATTAAAAAGCCTTCAATTTTAATAAATTGGAGGCTTTTTAATGTAATCTAACTACATAAAACTTAGTCTCTACGAGCGTAACGCTTACCTTTCGATGTTCTAATTTGTCTCATTCTCTCTTCTAATTCAGCAATAACACGGGTTGAATTCTCTTTACTTGCTTCATAAGTTTCGTTCAATGATTTATATGAGGATTGAAGTTTGTTGTAATCATCCAATAAACGATTGTATTTTATACTTAAAGATTCAAATGTCTCTTTACTATCTTCTTGACATTTTACATAATCTTCACTTTTCTTTTTGAATTGACTTTCTAAGCTAAAACGGAAACTGCTTAACTCAGCATTTTCTTGGCGTTCTTTAAGCACTTGGCTTTCTAAACGACGAACTTGATCTTGAATTTCGGTTACTTTTTTAGTGTCTGTGCAACCCGACAATGTTAGTGAAACAGCCGATGCGATAATTAATAAACTTTTTTTCATGGGATTTTGTGGGTTGATAGATAACTTTGGAAAATCAAAAATGATACCAAAATAGCTATTTCTTTAAAAGTACACTCATTAGCGGCGGAAAATGTTACTACGGACTCAACAGGAATTCAATTGACAACAAATTTAGTTATAAATTTCATTTTGTAAAAGAATACCAAACTTTTTTATCAAAAACATTGATTGGATAACTTTCTTACTTAATTTTACATTAAATCTATATATTTAATAGAGTAAACTAAATTGATATGTTTTAAGTTATTATTTTAATATTAACTTGAGAATCAATAATTTACCAATATTTAATAATAAAGCCATGCAAAGTTTTAGAACTGAACTTGAAAATCCACTCGTCGAGAAAGACATTGTTGATTTAGCCCTTAAGATTGAAATGTTTCGTGAAGGAAAAATTCACGAAGAAAAATTCCGTAGTCTTCGTTTAGCTCGTGGTGTGTATGGGCAACGTCAGCAAGGGGTTCAAATGGTTCGTATTAAATTGCCTTATGGAAAGATGACGTTTCAACAGTGGAAGCGGATGGCAGATATTTCGGACGAATATTCTACTGGAAATCTTCATTTAACGACTCGCCAAGATATTCAAATTCATTTTGTTTCGTTGGATAGAACGCCTGAATTGTGGGCGAAGTTGGAAGAAGATGACATTACTTTACGTGAGGCTTGTGGTAATACAGTACGTAATGTGACTGCTTCACCCTCAGCGGGTATTGACCCAAAAGAGCCTTTTGATATTTCTCCTTATGCAGATGCTACTTTTCGTTATTTTTTAAGAAATCCGATTTGTCAAGAAATGGGACGGAAGTTCAAAATTGCTTTCTCGAATACAAATGAAGATACAGCTTTGACTTACATGCACGACATGGGTTTTATTCCTAAGATTCGAGATGGAAAACGAGGTTTTAAAGTTGTCGTTGGTGGTGGATTGGGTGCTCAGCCATTATTAGCCCAAGTTGGATATGAATTCTTAGAAGAAGACCAAATTATTCCTTATTTAGAAGCAACTTTGCGAGTTTTTGATCGTCATGGCGAACGAAATTCACGTCATAAAGCACGTATTAAATTTCTGATTCAAAAGATTGGTTTTGAGACACTTACCGCATTAATTGAAGAAGAAAGAACAGCTTTAAAAAACCAGTCGGTTCAGATTGATATTACTTCTGGTAAATGGGCGGTTTCTGACGAAGAAATGCCGTCTAAAATGGATAAAAACCTTGTGGAATCAACTATGGCTTATGAATTGTGGAAGGCAACTAACACTTTTGAACAAAAGCAAAAAGGGTTTTACGGAGTTTATGTAAGAATTCTGAATGGAAATATCCATTCAACTACTTCACGTTCTTTGATTGAACAATTAGAGGGATATATTGGTGATGATGTGCGAGTTACGATTAATCAAGGCTTAATGTTAAAGTTTGTTCCTGAGGCGAATTTGCAATACGTTTATGCGGTTTTGGCAGCACACGATTTGGCGGCGGCTGGGGCAAATTCAATGGCAAATATTACGGCTTGTCCTGGCACGGATACTTGTAATTTAGCAATTTCGGATAGTACAAACATTACTTCAAAGTTGGAATCTGTTATTACTGAGGATTTTCCTGAGTTAATTCATAATAACGAAATTAAAATTAAAATTTCGGGTTGTATGAATTCATGTGGACAACACGGTATGGCAAATATTGGTTTTCATGGTTCATCTTTGAAAGCCGCTGATAAACGTGTTTTACCTGCCTTACAAGTACTATTAGGTGGTGGAACGCTTGGAGATGGCTTGGGTCGGGTGGCAGATAAAGTCATTAAAGTTCCTTCAAAAAGAGGACCAGAAGTTTTGAGAGTGGTTTTGAATAATTACGAAGAAAATGCTAATGAAGGTGAGTATTTTAATGATTATTATGACCGTCAAGGAGAAAAATATTTCTATACATTGTTGAAACCTGTTGCGGACTTAACGACCTTGAAAGATGATGATTTTATTGATTGGGGTGGTACTGAGCAATTCAAGACTGAAATTGGAGTAGGTGAATGTGCAAGTGTGATTATTGATTTAGTGGCAACATTGTTAATGGAATCGGAAGAAAAATTTGATTGGACCAAAGCGGCTTATGAAGAAAATCGTTTTGCCGATTCAATCTATCACGCATATAGTGTGTTTGTGAGTGCAGCGAAGGCATTATTATTGGATAAGTCAGTAAGTGCTTCAACGCAAAGTGGCGTAATTGATAAATTTCAAGAGAATTTTGTGGTAACGGGAGATATTTCTTTGGGTGATAAAACTTTTCAAGAAATGGTTTTACAAATTAATCAAAATGAGCCATCACAGGCGTTTGCAAGATCATATATTGCTGAAGCACAAGTATTTTTAGCTTTGGCGAAAGCATACCGTAAGGAGTTAGTTATTGCTCAGTAATTCGATATTTGGTTTCTGTCTGAACATCGAAAACCGAAAAATAAACATTGAAAATGAACAATTTAGAACATTTTAATACCTTGGATCCAAGACCTAAATTAACCGTTGTGGGTGCAGGTCCAGGTGATCCAGAATTGATTACAGTTAAGGCAATTAAGGCTTTAAAAAGTGCTGATGTAGTGCTTTATGATGCTTTAATTGCAGATGAATTATTGGATTATTGTAAAATAGACTGCGAAAAAATATACGTAGGAAAACGTCCAGGCGAGAGTCATTCGCAAGATGCAATTAATTTTATGATTGTTGAGAAGGCGTATATGTATGGACACGTGGTACGCTTGAAAGGAGGCGACCCTTTCATCTTTGGACGTGGAATGGAGGAAATTGAATATGCTAAGAATTTTGGGTTGGAAACGGCTTATATTCCTGGTATCTCATCATCGGTTGCAGCGGCGGGTTATGCGGGCATTCCCTTAACAACCAGAGGAGTAAGTGAGAGTTTTTGGGTGATTACGGGTACAAAAACTGATGGGTCACTTTCAGAAGATTTGTTTGGAGCTTTGCAAACAACCGCCACAATTGTAGTGTTGATGGGAATGAGTAAGTTATCGCAGATTTCAGAGATTTGTAAGTCATTGGGAAAGGGAAATTTACCCGCTGCAATTATTCAAAATGGAACGACTGAAAATCAGAAATTGGGAGTTGGAATTGTGAAAGATTTGAAAATGATTGCCGAAGAAAATGGGTTGTCTAATCCTGCGGTGATTGTTTTGGGAGAGGTTGTGAAGTATGCTTCTTTAGAAGAAATTAGTAATAAAATTCAAATGTATGATTCGTAAAAATTTGACAATCAGTTGTTTAATTTTTTCTAAATATTCCCATTGGATCAGTTTGCTTCATTAATAGTTCTTCAACGTAGGCAGTATCTACAAAAGAAACGTCTATTAATCTACATTTATGCAAATATTCCCAGGCTTTTTCATAGTGTTCTAACTGGTATTCAGCAATTGAATATTTCAGCCAACCGTTGGCATTTGTACCATCAATTTGGAGAGATTTTTCTAATAATCTCAAAGCATCATCAACATCATCACAATTCTTTTTTTCTTTATAACAAGCTAATTGAACAGTAGCAATATCAACCATTAAAATTGAATTTTCTGGAGATAACTCTAAACCTTTGCGAAGCAATTTCGTAGATTCTTCATAATTCCCTTTTTGGTAACTCACGGAACCTAATCCCCAATAAGCGTCAAAATTTTCTTTATTTAAGATAAAGCAAAGGTTAAAACGATAAGTAGCGGTATCTAAAAGACCTTCGTTAAGATATTCCCAACCTCTGTCAGCAAAAAACTTACTGGCATCCAACCTATCTTTAAAACTATTATCACATTGAATTAAAAAATTGGTTAAATTAATCATTTGCTCTTCGGCTCTTCTCTTACTTCCGAACAAAGGGATGTATCTAACATCTTGATTATCAGTATTTAAACCTTCTTTTTTAGATACTTCTTTGCTACTCGCCAATGGGAGTAAGGGCGTTTGAGCAAGTGAATAAAAACTTGGGAAAATTATAAAAAGATAAATTAGCGTTTTCATTGAAGATAAAAAATAATTTAGCAAAACAAATTAAATCGAAAAGTGTGAATATTATAATCAATTCAAAAAATCATATAATACTTAAGATTATAAAATATTACAATTTTGCCTACGATTAGAGTACTAATCTTGATAAAAATAATAATACAAAATTTAAGATTATTTTCGCAGTAATAACGCCAAAGCTAATTTGGTTATTGTTGTGGTCGGGTCATGTTATTGATTTAAAAAACATTTTAATATAATTTATAAAATCATTTTTATTGGCATTGTGTTTGATTAATTTTCAAGTAATTTATTTTAAGGTATTGAATTTTAGTTAATTATCATTTAAGTTTATCATTGTAACTTAAGAATTATTTTTAACACATCATAAAACTATTATGCAAACTGCCCGTACCTCTGTGACAAAAAATCAAAACGTACTTTCATTAGTATTTTTGAAGTCACTTTATTATGTTTTTCCTTTTGGAATGTTCATGATTGCCTGTAATTGCCTATTCAATTGGGTAAAGAATTATTATTTTGACTGGATGATTGTGGGGTTGCCAACACTTGCCGTTTGTATGATTG
>JAYUIP010000444.1:0-2182 GCA_043765945.1 Arcicella sp. | reverse complement strand
GCGTTCTTCCAGATTCACAACCTGCATCCGTTTTACATGATACATAATAAGTAGTCGTTACTGACAAGCTTGGCGTTGTGTAAGATGCACCCGTTGCTACTGATGTTCCACCCGTTGCGGTAGTGTACCAAGTTGCAATTCCCGTGGTGCAAGTTGCTCCTAATGTTACCGTTCCAGTTCCACAGATTGCCGCTGGCGTTACCGTTGGTGCGGTTGCGGTTGCGTTAATGGTTGCAGTAACAGGCGTTCTTCCAGATTCACAACCTTCGGCTGATTTACAACTTACATAATAAGTAGCTGTTGCAGTTAAACTTGGCGTTGTGAATGATGCTCCTGTTGCAATTGATGCTCCACCCGTTGAGGCAGCGTACCAGTTTGCAATTCCTGTTGCACAAGTTGCTCCTAACGTTACTGTTCCACTTCCACAAATTGCATTACCTTTAACGGTTGGGGAATTTGGAATCATGTTGATTGTTGCTGTTACTGGCGTTCTCATTGATTCACAACCTACATCTGATTTACAACTTACATAATACGTAGTTGTTGTTGAGATACTTGGCGTTGTAAATGATGCTCCTGTTGAAACAGATGCTCCACCTGTTGAGGCAGTGTACCAGTTGGCAGTTCCTGTTGCGCAAGTTGCTCCTAATGTTACCGTTCCAGTTCCACAGATTGCCGCTGGCGTAACGGTTGGTGCTGTTGTGTTAGCATTAATTGTTGCCGTTACTGGCGTTCTTCCAGACTCGCAACCTTCAGCTGATTCACAACTAACATAATACGTCGTTGTTGCAGATAAACTTGGTGTTACGAATGCTGAACCTATCGCAATTGATACTCCACCCGTTGAGGCAGCGTACCACTGTGGCGTTCCTACCGTACAAATTGCTCCTAACTCTACCGCTCCTGTTCCACAAATACTTGCGTTTTTGATGGTAGAAGGAGATGCGGGAATTGGGTTGATGGTTGCTTTCACTTCCGTTCTTCCTGATTCACACCCACCTGCTGTTGTCTTGCAACTTACATAATAAGAAGTTGTTGAAGAAATGCTTGGCGTGGTGAATGATGCTCCCGTTGCGATTGATGTTCCACCAGTTGCAGAAGCGTACCATTGTGCTACACCTGTTGCACAAGTTGCTCCCAAAGTCACAGTTCCCGTTCCACAAATAGCGGCTAGTGTGACTGTTGGTGCATTTGGCGTTGCTTCAACTGTTTTCTTAACTATATTAGATTCTCCACCGATATAATCTGTACAGCCATTTCTTCTTGCACAACGAATGTAACAAGTAGTTTGCGTGATTGCACCTGGTTGATAATCAGGAGTGTTTGTATTTGGAATCTCCGTATAAAGATTCTGTCCTACAATATTCAATGGACAAGAACCATTCGTTAATGAGGTTGTTTGTAACCAAATATATTCGATTGCTCTCGTAACATCTCCACCACTCGCTGGCGTTACGCTTGTAATTTTAGAAGGAGTTCCACCCACACAGATTGTTTCATCCGCTTTGATAGTTCCGCCATCTGTAATCTTTCCTATAACCGTTGCTTTAACTTCTGTTCTGCCAGACTCACAACCTTCACTTGACTTACAACTTACATAATAAGAAGTGGTTACCGTCAAAGTTGGCGTTGTATAAGATGCCCCTGTGGCAATTGAACTTCCACCAGTTGCAGCTACATACCACATCGCAGTTCCTGTTGCACAGGTTGCTCCCAACGTAACGCTTCCGCTTCCGCAAGTCTCAGCACCTTTTACAGTTGGAGCATTTGGAATAGCATTTATTGTTGCCGTTACTGGCATTCTTCCTGATTCACAGCCTTCGGTAGTCTTGCAACTTACATAATAAGTAGTCGTTGAAGAAATACTTGGGGTTGTGAAACTTGCTCCTGTTGAAACACTCGCTCCACCCGTTGCTCCTGTGTACCACATGGCACTTCCAGTTGCACAAGTTGCTCCCAAAGTAACAGTACCCGTTCCACAAATTGCCGCTGGCTTAACCGTTGGGGCATTTGGAATTGGATTAACTGTTGCGGTTACTGGCGTTCTATTCGATTCACAGCCTTCCGTCGTTTTACAACTTACATAATAAATTGTTGTCGATGTAATACTTGGAGTCGTGAAACTCGCTCCCGTTGAAATACTCGCTCCACCAGTTGCAGCTACATACCACATCGCAGTTCC
>JAYUIP010000443.1:0-2185 GCA_043765945.1 Arcicella sp. | reverse complement strand
AAACGGTAAATCATCAAGGTGATAAAGCGTTTTGCCCCAAATGGCTGTAATCTGGCAAGAAGTCGCTTGTAGATTAATTTCCGATAATGATTCTACCGAAGTTTCCTCACGCATGATTTCCTTTTGATAAATCAATTTATCGACTTGATGCGTTCTTACGAGTTGAGGCAATAATTCCTCTGGTTTTCCAAATAATATCAATAAATTTCCCCCAATTTTTTTGTAAGATTCTCTAAGGTTTTCAAGGGTGTCTTTTAAGTATAAATATCATTGATAACCTGTCTTTCTGAATCCTAAATCTAATAATTGATAATGTCTTTCGTCATAAATATAAACTGGTAAAACTTCTTGATTGTTGGCAGACGCTATGGTGTGAGCACTCATCGTCGTGTAACCGCAAGTCCAATTGATGCCAATAGATTATTTTTTTACTCATGGGTTAGGATTTAAAGCCTTATGAATAGTAGTCGGTAAATTATTCATCCAACAAATTAGCATTCTACGATAAAATATCTAACTTTAATCTAAATACGCTAAGTCATTTATATTCATTATTTATCTATCAAATTTTTAAAAAAATCATACCATGATGAAAGATTACAAAGTTGAAACGCTCATTTTTTATTCGAAATTAACATTTGACTTAAACCACATTGCCAAGAGGTCAAAAATAGAAATACAAGAAAAATTAGATGAGTATGCTGCCAATGGTTATAGGCTTGCTTCCACAAGTTCTACGGGTTTTGGTTCGGCAGTTTATATTTATTTGTATTTTGAGAAAGATGTTTAAGGAATTATCATGTCGTCTGTGGGGACACAGACAACGGCAAAAGCATTCCAACCAAAATATAGTTTTATAAAATCAAATCTTAACATTCTATGGAAACTCAAAAACCCCTCACAGAATTCACCGACGAAGAATTATTACAAGAAGAAAAAAAGCGAAAAGAATTCGTGAAATATAATTCCTTTTTCATTGGTCTGTTGGCAGGAATTGCCATTTGGAGCATTGTTAAAAGTGGGCTTGGTTTCCTTCCTTTTATTCTTTTTGGTGCTATTCTATATTTAATAAATGTAGATAAGAAATATAAGACAGTCAAAGCCGAAATCGAAGCAAGAAATTTGGATACTTAATTTGGAAGGAATTATTAAAGAGGAAAGGCAATATCAATTTTAAGTATTCATGAATTTAAAAGAGCCTCAAAATTAACATTTGAGGCTCTTTCATTTTACGATTCTAATAAAAAATCCCCCGAAGGTAAAGACGAAGTATCAACATAAATAAAATTAACTTAAAATCCTCGTCCGAAAACCCTCCAAATGCTCATTCGTAAAATCTAAGTGTGTCACAAATCGTACCAAATGTTTTCCAAAGGGGGATGCTTTTATGCCTTTCTCATTAAGTTTTTGAACATAATCGGAAACTAAAATTTTATCATTAATCCTAAAAATCACGATGTTGGTGTCAACGGGATAAATTTCCTCAACCTCCGAAATTCCTTCCATGATTTTACCAATCTCTCTTGCTCTAAAATGGTCGTCTTTTAATCTTTCGATGTTATTCTCCAAAGCATAAATTCCTGCGGCGGCTAAATACCCCGCTTGTCGCCAACCACCACCCCAACGTTTACGAACTTTTCGGGCTTTTTTGATAAATTCTGATGTTCCTAAAAGCACCGAACCTACTGGAATTCCCAAGCCTTTTGATAAGCAAATTGATATGGAATCGAAGGCTTTTCCATATTCCAAAGGGCTTTCTTGGGTTTCGACCAAAGCATTAAAAAGCCTTGCACCATCCAAATGCAAAGCCATATTTTTTTCTTTACACATTGCCTTAATCTTCTGAATTTCAGATAATTGATAATAACATCCTCCTCCTTTATTGACGGTATTTTCCAAAGAAACTAACCTTGAAATAGGATAATGAACATTGTCTTCATGGATTGCTTCTGAAATTTGTTCAGCCGATAATCGTCCACGGTTGCCGTGCAGTAAATTAACCGAAGCCGATGAATTTGCGGCAATGCCGCCGCCTTCATACAGATACACGTGCGAGAGTGCATCACAAATCACTTCATCTCCTTGGTTGACGTGAACATTTATGGCAATTTGATTGGTCATTGTGCCAGATGTACAGAACAATCCCGCTTCGTATCCAAACATCTTTGCCGTTTTTTCTTCGAGG
>JAYUIP010000442.1:0-6293 GCA_043765945.1 Arcicella sp. | reverse complement strand
ATATAAGTTCAACAGACGTTCCATCAATCACGGATATTGACAATGATGGAGACGATGATATTGTCGTTTTTGATGCTTCTGGAAACTTTATTCTCTATCATAAAAATTTCAGTATTGAAAATTATAAAAATGCTAATGTATTGGAATTTAGACGTATAGGAGATTGTTGGGGCGGGATTTTGAAAGAACATTTTGATGATTTAGCTTTTAATCAGCCCTGTGGAGAAAACCCTGAACCACTGTCAAATCCATTTCCGATAAAGAGTAGTGCAAAGGTTTTACATTCAGGAAATTCACTTTTGTTGATTGATTTGAATGGTGATGGTTTGAAGGATATGTTGTATGGTCACGTTACCCAAAATCGAGTGGCGGCTTTGATGAATACTGGTACAGCAAATCAAGCGAAATTTAACAAAGGAAATTATAATTATCCCGATAATTACCCTGTAAATTTTTCGGTTTTCCCAGCTATCTATTATGAAGATTTAGACTTTGATGGTGTTCGAGATATGATAACATCACCCAACGGTTCTGACAATGCCCAACAGACGGTTGATTATCAAAATTCAGGTTGGTTCTATAAGAACAAAGGTAAAGATGATAAGCCAGATTTTAGTTTTGTCCAGAAGAATGTGTTGCAGAATACGATGGTTGATTTGGGTGAAAATTCCGCTCCTGTTTTTGCTGATATTGATGGTGATGGCGACCAAGATATGTTGGTTGGTAATGCGGGAAACAGGGGAGAAACAGGTTATCGAGCAAGTATTTATCTATTTGAAAATAAGGGAAATAATACTTTTGAACTTACAAATTCCGACTTTTTGGGTATCAATAAAACCGTTCAACTATTTGATATTAAGCCATTTGTGACTGATTTGAACGGAGACGGAGTAGATGATTTTGGGTTTGTTTCAAATTCATTTACGGGTGTAAATATTCGTTATTTTCCAAATACTGCACAAAAAGGAAAAGCATTTAATTTACAACTTTCGGAGGGAATAATTTTACCCAAAATTGAGTTTTTATCAAATGGTGATTCCCCTTTATTTTTTGATTTTAATAAAGACGGGTTAAAAGACCTTCTGTTAGGAAAAGGAAATGGAAAATTAGAATTTCATAAAAATACGGGTTCGGCTAAATCCCCTATGTATGTTGTTGAAAATGAGGATTTTGGCGGAATTATTCCAGATTATACGGTTGGTGGTGTTTCGCTTGCGAGTGCTGATTTGAACGGAGATGGGAAAGAGGAATTAATTACTGGAAGTAGGAATGGATATTTGAAAGTTTATAAAAATATCACTGAACAAAATCCTAAGAAATTTACGGCTGACAGCACCAATATCTTTGATGATTTTACTGGTAAAAATGCTTCAATTCTAATGGGTGGAGGGTTAAATGTATCAATTACAGATTTAAACAATGACCAAATTCCTGACTTAATGATTGGAACAAATACAGGAGGTTTGAAATGGTTAAAAAATACTTCAAAATTCATCATTACTGCCACCGAAGAATCAATTGATTTTGTGGTATTCCCAAATCCTACAAGTCGGTATTTATCCATCAAAAACCCTTCAATGGGCGATTATGAACTATTTGATATTTCGGGCAGCCGAATATTATCTCAAAAAAACAATCAAAATACCCAAGAAATTTCTTTCGATTTATCTTCTCAAAATGATGGTATTTACTTTCTGAAAATATCAGTTGATGGCGTAATGAAAAAGACTGAAAAGATTATTCTGAAAAAATGATTGTGATGGAACACGGATTAATCCGTGTTCCATTATTTAGCAAAGAATAGATTTTTTTGCTTTTTTCTCGTAAAACACCTCCAAATTTACGAACTTTGGTAAATTACGATTTGCTTAAAGTACCTTACTTTGTGAATAATCCTTACCATGGCTAAAAATATCCCTAAAAACCCTGACCGCCCAAAAGAACGAAAACCAGGTAAACAATTTTCCTTTGATTTCAACATAAAGAATTTTTCTCAAAGCGAACAGTTCAAATTTGTTGCTGGCGTATTGTTTATGTTAGTGGCTGTTTTCCTCTTTTTTTCTTTCTTTTCGCACCTCTTTACGGGTGAAACTGATCAAAGTGAAGTTACCAATACAGTGATGAAAACCAAGAAGACTGCCAACCCTTTTGGGCTTTACGGAGCAAAGCTGGCACATTTTCTAATTTTTGAACTCTTTGGGTGGGCAGCGTTTTTGTTAATTCCTGTACTTTTTGTGGCGGGTTATAAACTATCCTTTAAAAAAGAACTTTTGCCTCTCGAAAGCATTACTTGGCAGTCAATTTTTTATCTATTTTGGTTCAGTTGCTTTTTTGGTTTCTTTGTTTTCATGTTGGATGCCGAATCAACTTTGAGCAACGTTTGTGGCGGAATTGGCTACTTTATTAACCAAACTTTATACAGCGTTATTGGTTGGGCTTCCATCTTGGTAATCATGTTTGTGTTGATAGTTTTCTTCGTTTATTACTACGGAATTGATTCGATGGGTAAATTAGCGGACAAGTTAAATGTCAGTGAATCAGGAGTTTATGAGGGTGAAATAGATGAAGAAGAGAATGTTCTGGTAAATGATGATATTTCTAAAAGTAGAAATATTCAGCGAGTTCGTGATAATTTACAGGCTGTCAATGAAGAAGAATTAGAAGATTTGACAATTGACCACATTGATAATCATGATGAAGAAAATTTTAGACCATATTTACCGCCAGTAATTAGTACCCCAAATATTCCAAAAAAACCTGAAAAAGGTGAGATTTCGTTGGTAATTGAAAATTCTGACAATATTCCAGAACATATTGAGGAAGAAGAAGAGGAGCCAATTGTATTGAGTGAAAGCGACGCTGTGAATGAGGAATTATTGAAAAAATTTGGTTTGTATGACCCAATGCTTGATTTGCCTCATTATAAATTCCCGACTTTGGATTTGATGAAGGAATATGATGCAGGAAAACCGAACGTTTCACAAGAAGAATTGAAGGCAAATTCGGATAAAATTGTGGAAACATTGGGAAATTATGGAATTGGAATTGCGTCCATAAAAGCGACGATTGGACCAACGGTTACGCTATACGAAATTATCCCAGATGCGGGCGTAAGAATCTCTAAAATCAAGAATTTAGAAGATGATATTGCCCTTTCGTTGGCAGCTTTGGGAATCAGAATTATTGCTCCAATCCCTGGAAAAGGCACAATTGGTATTGAAGTGCCAAATAAAAATCGTGAAATGGTTCCCGTCAGAATGATGATTGGTTCGGAGAAATTCCAAAAATCTACGGCTGATTTACCAATTGTTTTGGGTAAGACCATTAGTAACGAAATTTTCATGACTGACCTTGCCAAAATGCCCCACCTTTTGATGGCAGGAGCAACGGGACAGGGAAAATCAGTTGGTTTAAACATGATTTTGACTTCGTTATTATACAAAAAACATCCATCACAATTAAAGTTTGTGTTGGTTGACCCAAAGAAAGTTGAATTAACACTTTTCAACAAGATTGAAAGACACTTTTTGGCAATGCTTCCTAACTCGGCAGAAGCTATTATTACCGATACGAAAAAGGTGGTAAATACGCTTAATTCGCTGTGTATGGAGATGGATAATCGTTATAATTTATTGAAAGATGCGGGTTGTAGGAACTTGAAAGAATACAACGTAAAATTCGTGAATCGTAGGCTGAATCCCGATAAAGGGCATTATTATATGCCTTACATCGTTTTAGTAATTGACGAATTAGCGGATTTGATGATGACGGCGGGTAAGGAAGTTGAACAACCGATTGCTCGTTTGGCTCAGTTGGCTCGTGCCATTGGAATTCACTTAGTCGTTGCAACACAACGTCCCTCGGTGAACGTAATTACAGGCACAATTAAAGCAAACTTTCCAGCCCGTTTATCGTTTAAAGTAACCTCAAAAATTGACTCTCGTACGATTTTAGATACGGGTGGAGCCGACCAATTGGTGGGTATGGGGGATATGTTGCTATCAACGGGTTCAGAAATCATTCGTTTGCAATGTGCTTTTGTGGATACGCCCGAGGTGGATGATATTTGTGATTTTATTGGCAATCAACAAGGTTACGATACTGCGTATATGCTGCCTGAATATGAGGGTGATACGGAAGGTACTGGTAATGATAAATCAGACTTTGATCCAAAGAATCGAGACCAGTTTTTTGATGAAGCTGCCCGACTAATCGTAACGCACCAACAAGGATCTACTTCACTGATACAGAGGCGTTTAAAGTTGGGTTATAATCGTGCAGGACGTTTAATTGACCAATTAGAAGCGGCTGGAATTGTGGGCGTTTTTGAGGGTTCAAAGGCTCGTGAGGTGTTAGTGAAAGATTCGGATGCGTTGGAGCGATTGTTGAAAGAGTTGTAGTTTTATTAGTAAAATCTTGTTGAAAACCTTCTTAAAATTAATTTGAGGAGGTTTTTTTATAATAATATATCAATTTGAAAATAATGGTTCTTCTATAATTTATACGGCAAATCTGAATCTGGGTTAACGCTGACAGAGTTCAAAACCTTGCCAGCGTTCATTCCCGTATAAAACATGGTTAAACCAAAATGATTTTTATCCAATTAACCATTGACTTTTAGGCAGTTTACTTAATCCCCAAATCAGGAAAAAGGCAATAATTAAAGTAAGTCCTGCATGAGCAAAAATTCCCAAAACGGGAGTATGCCAAGCCCAATTTAACCCAAATTTTCGAGAAAGAATGGTGATGATTTGAAGGTGGCAAAGATAAATTCCAAAACTAAATTTATCCAAGGGATTCATAATTTGAGGAAGGAAATCTACGTTAAAAATTGCCTTGAAAAACATAAAAATTGAAATTGACATCAAAAATACACTTGGACTAAAATAATCATAAAAAAACATATTCCATTTTCCTGTACTTTTTACGAGATAATAACTTCCTAAAATCAATAATAAATATCCAACAATAAATACAAAAAGATACCAAAATTTGCTGATTTTTGTCTCTCTATTTTTGAGTAAATATCCAGCTACAAAATAGCCAATATACCCACCAAAATTCTGTAAATCACTTGGAATATGAATTCCCAAAGGTTTTTTTAGTAGGTGAATTCCACAGCTAATGGTAAACAGAAATCCTAAGAAAATATAAATTTGAGATTCGTTAGCCTTTAACAACCAGTTACTTAGAAATGGTGTGACTATGTATAATCCTAAAATCATATAAACAAACCATAAATGTCCGTAGAGATAATATCCACCCGTAAAATATTGGGTTAGTGCCGTTTGAAAGGAGTAGGGTTTTGTCTCGAAATAGTTATGATACAGCACATAAATGATCACCCAAAGCGTAAAAGGAACCCAAACTCTGAGAAATCTTTTCTGGATAAAACTAAAAAATTTCATCTCTTTTCCTAATAACAAAGCTCCTGAAATCATGACGAAAACGGGAACGGTAAATCGCCCAAATCCAGCGACAATATTCCCTGCCCACCAACTTTGAGGCATATCTTTAAAACGAAACAATGCTCCGCCAGAAGTATGAATCAAAATGACCATAATGGTAGCAAAAACCCGCAAATTAGAAATCCAGTAAAGTTTGGGCATAAGATTTAGTTGAAAAAATGGAACGCAGATGACGCAGATGCTTCGCAACGCAGATTTAAAAGGATTTTTTTTAGTGAGTATTTAATAAATTAGTTTTGTAATAATCTTTTGCATTTAGCTGTAAATCTCCAGAACGGATAAGATAAAATCCTCTTAAATCTGCGTTGCAAAGCATCTGCGTCATCTGCGTTCCATGCACTTCACGCCAAAACCTCCCGAATCACCTTCCCCGCCACATCCGTCAAACGGAAAGGTCTGCCTTGAAATTGGTAAGTTAATTGTTCGTGATTTAGTCCCAAAAGATGTAAAATAGTAGCTTGGAGATCGTGGACGTGGGTTTTGCCTTTTATACCAGCGTACCCTAACTCATCCGTTTCGCCGTGCGTGTAGCCTTTTTTAACGCCGCCACCCGCCATCCAAATCGTATAAGCCTCGGGGTTATGATCTCTGCCCATGAAGGGTGCGGGCTTGTTGTCTCGGTTTTCTTGCATGGGCGTTCTGCCAAATTCTCCGCCCCAAACCACGAGCGTATCTTCCAAAAGACCACGTTGTTTCAAATCAATTAAAAGAGCCGTCATGGCTTGATCGGTTTCTTTGCATTTAGTCCGTAAACCAATCTCCAAAGCCTCCGAAGCATTTGAGCCGTGGGTGTCCCAACCCCAATCGAATAACTGAATAAATCGT
>JAYUIP010000441.1:0-2201 GCA_043765945.1 Arcicella sp. | reverse complement strand
ACCTGATTCTTTAATTTCGCCTTTATCCAAAACCAAAATTTTATTAGCATTTTGAATTGTTGAAAGTCTATGGGCAATCACGATGGCAGTCCTTCCTTTCATCAATTTTGAAATAGCATTTTGTATCATTTCTTCGGTTTCCGTGTCAACTGATGATGTTGCTTCGTCCAAAACAATCACTTTTGGATTGTGAACTAATGCTCGCACGAAAGAAATTAATTGACGTTGTCCCACTGATAAAGTTGCTCCACGTTCCATTACATTATAGTCGTAACCATTTGGTAATCTTTCAATAAAATCATGGGCTCCGACCAATTTTGCCGCTTCAACCACTTTTTCTCGGGTAATATTTTTGTCGCCTAAAGTGATGTTGTATTCGATGGTATCAGAAAATAAAAAAACATCTTGTAAAACCACGCCAATTTGTTGGCGGAGACTGTCTAATTCGTATTCTTGCAAATCAATACTATCAATCAAAATTTTACCTTTATTGATGTCATAAAAACGACTCAAAAGATTTACGGTTGATGATTTTCCTGCCCCAGTTGCTCCCACGAGGGCAATTGTTTCTCCTTCTTTTACTTCAAATGAAATATCTTTCAATACATATTCTTCATCATTATAAGCAAACCAAACGTTTTCAAACTTTACATCACCTTTTAAACTTGCTTTAATATTTCCATCATTCACCACGTAATCATCTGAATCTAAGAGTTTTAGAATTCTTTCAGTTGAAACAATTCCCATTTGCAAAGTATTGAAACGGTCGGCAAGAAAACGGATTGGTCTAAAAAATAAATTCATGAACATAATAAATGCCGTAAGCGTCCCCAAAGTCATGTCATTATGCAAGATTTGTTTTGAACCAAACCAAACGATTAAGCCCGTTCCAGCGGCTAAAATTACGTCCGCAACGGGATAATAAATGGAATATGCTTTGATGGAACGTATATTTGCATCACGGTGTACTTCATTGATTTTCAAGAACTTATTATACTCAAATTTCTCAGCGTTAAAGATTTGAACGATGTTCATACCCGTGATATGTTCTTGAACAAAAGAATTAAGATTTGCTACGGCTGTACGTACTTCATTAAAAGATTTTTTGATGAATTCCTTAAAAACATACGTAGAAAATACCATAAAAGGTACGGTTGAAAGGGTAATTAAAGTCAATCGCCAATCGGTATAAAACATAACGGCAAAGATGATAATCAACTGTAAAATATCTCCTGCAATTGCCGCTAAACCATCTGAGAATACATCATTCAACGTTTCAATATCCGAAACAGTCCGAGTAACCAAGCGACCAATGGGCGTATCATCAAAGAATTTTAGACGTAGTTTCAAAATTTTTGCATAAAGCGTAACACGAATATCTCGAATAACAGTTTGCCCTAACCATCCTGCGGTATAGGCACTAACAAACTGCAAAAAACCTTGCAATAATAGCACGCCCATCATAATAAAAAGCATCATGGCGAGCTTCGGATAATTGCCCTGTGCGATATAATTGTCAATGGTATATCTTATCAAAAGTGGGTTCAGTGGCACTACGCAGGCAGAAACCATAATGATGGTGACCAAGCCCCAGAATCTGAGTCGATAAGGTTTAAGGAAATCGTAAATTCTTTTAAGTATTTGTACGTCAAATATTTGACCACTTTTTTCTTCTTTTTTCAAGGAAATTGTTGGGGATTATGTTCTCTATTCAAAATTAACATCTTATTTTTAGAATTGGTTTTGTTAATTTTAAAACAAAAAAATTCTGTAAAGTCATTTTACAGGATAAATCAAACGAAATATTTAATCAATAACTCAGAACCCTTCCAGCATTCACATTCAATCTCCCAATCAAACTCAAGATTTTTACCGAAGCATTTACGTCCAATGTGACGATATGACCCGTGTTTATTTTAACGGTGTCCGTAATATTTGGCAATCTATTGGTGGCAATACTTCCACAATTCCAGACCGTTAAATCACTCCAAACGCCCGTTTTATTACTCGAAAAAACAACATTTGAAGTCGGGCAAGCCGTGACAATTGAGAAATTAGTATTTGAAATATCATAAAATTCTGCCGTTGAACTGTTTCTACTAACAATTTTGATTCTTCCTTGCGAAGTTAAGGTTGAAGGTATAATGATGTTTTGGGAACCATCATTTGGCGTATTGCTTACTAAAATAGTGAAAGTAGGA
>JAYUIP010000440.1:0-18852 GCA_043765945.1 Arcicella sp. | reverse complement strand
GGCAAAGTCCACACCAAATTTCCTACGATTCCCTCACAAAATCTTTCAAACATCAATTCAATATTTATTCTGATACAACCTTTTATTTTCTAACCGTTTCCGATACCAAAGGGTTGCGAATAAAAGACCAAAATTCCATTTCAGCAACCCAAGAAATCACGGCTTTTGATGATTACGATTTTCACGAAATTGATCGTAAGAATATTCTCGCTCAAGCACCGTTTGCAGGTTCAGGTCGTGAATGGGTAGGAGAGGAGTTTGTAGCAAATATTGAACAAAATTTTACCTTCAATTTCTCAGGAATTCACCCTAATTCATCTCTCAAAATTACTGCTTCAACGGCTGGAATTGCTTACGGACAAACTGAATTTGCCATGAAAGCAAACGGTCAATCCATTGGCAGTATTCCCTTAAATGGCATTGGGTCAGATCGTTATGATGTAAAAGGAGATTTTTCAGTCAAAAATTTCGTCATTAAATCAGATAATTTCACTACTGCCACCGATTTGAAAATTGGCTTTACCTACGACCGTAAAACACTTTCAACGGGCGTTGGCTATCTGAATTTTGTGGGTGTACAAGCCCTCAGAAATTTGAAATTATACGGAAATCAAACCGTTTTTAGGTCGCTGGAAAGTTTGAAATACTTGACTTCAAAATTTACTTTAAATGAATCCTCAACAAGTTTAAAAATTTGGGATATTTCAAATCCACAACTTCCTCAAAATCAAATTTACACTTCACAAAACCAAAAATTAAATTTTGGCGTAAGTACATCAACTTTAAAGGAATTTATTGTTTTCAATAATACCAATTTCCTTGAACCAATCTCTACACAAAAAATCAATAATCAGAATCTGCACAATTTGGAAATTTCTGATTTAGTGATAGTTACTTCCGAAATTTTGAGAAAACAAGCCATTCGTCTGGCTGAATTTAGACGACAAAATGATAAATTAACGGTGCAAGTAGTTTCTACGCAAGAAGTTTACAATGAGTTCTCTTCGGGAAAGCAAGACATTACGGCAATTAGAGATTTTATGAAGTTTCTATACGACCGTAATCCGCTGAAAATGAAGTATTTGTTGCTTTTTGGCGATGCTTGTTACGATTATAAAAAACGAGTGAGTGTTGTGGATGATTTAACTAAAAATATCTATATTCCAACCTATGAAAGTAGAGAATCTTTAAATCCAATTAACAGTTTTTCTTCGGATGATTATTTTGGCTTTTTAGAAAATAATGAAGGTGAATGGTTTGAAAATTCCGCTGGCAATCATAGTCTTGAGATTGGCATTGGTCGCATACCCGTAAAAAGCATACAAGAGGCAAAAGATGTAGTTGATAAACTGATTTACTACAGTACAAGTAAAAATACCTTGGGCAATTGGCGAAGTAAAATTGCTTTCATTGCCGACAACGGTGACGGCAACATTCATCAAGAAGATGCCGATATTTTCGCCACGAAAGTTCAACAGCAAACGCCTAATTATCAGATTGATAAGATTTACGTAGATGCTTTTCCATTAGTATCTTTACCCGAAGGACAGCGTTCACCCAAGACAAGACAAGCCATTTATCAAGCATTCCAACAAGGTGTTTTGATAATGAATTACAATGGTCACGGTTCGGAAGAAGGTTTGACGGATGAACAAATTTTAAGAGCAACTGACATCCAAGCGTTCACAAATTTTAACACAATGCCTTTGATGCTCACCGCTACTTGCCAATTTGGACGTTTTGATAATCCAAATTTAGTTTCTGGAGCGGAGATTGCCATGCTTAATCCAAAAGGTGGAGCGATTGCCCTACTGACCACTACCAGACCTGTTTATCAGAATACAAATTTTGTGATAAATCAAGCCTTCTACGAATCTATTTTCAAACCTATTAATGGGAAAATGCCACGTTTAGGTGACGTAATGATTTACACCAAAAATAATAGTTTGCAAGGAGTCATTAATCGTAATTTCTCCTTATTAGGTGATCCTTCAATGCGGTTGTTGTATCCTGATAATGACGTAGTTATCACAAAAGTTAATAACAAAAACGCAACAAAAAATGATACGCTTAAAGCATTAAATAAAGTAAATTTAGAAGGAGAAATTAGACTGTTTGGTACGCAAATAAAGTCAAATAATTTCAATGGAACTGCTCAAATTAAGGTCTATGACAAGCTCAAAAATCTTCAAACATTAGGAAGCGTTGGAGGTAAATTTGCCTATCAACACTACCAAAATCTCTTGTTTGAGGGGCAAGTGAAAGTGCAAAATGGCGGTTTCAATGGCACGTTTATTGTCCCCAAAGATATTAACTATCAATATGGAGAAGGAAAAATATTTGTCTATGCCCAAACAACTGATGCAACCAATGATAGCTTTGGTTCGTCTAAGCCAATAATAGGAGGAGCAAACAATGAAATCTTATCCGATAATCAACCACCAAAAGTTAATTTATTTCTAAATGATGAAAACTTTATTGAGAATGGAGAGACCAATGAAAATCCAATTTTTATCGCAAAATTATTTGATGAAAACGGATTAAATTTAGCCACAGATGGATTAGGTCATGAAATGGTTTTAACGATTAACGACACAGCCAAAGTGATAGTCAATCAATACTTCATAAGCAAATTAGATGATTACAGAAGTGGTGAAATTAGATATAACCTTAAAAATTTACCAGAAGGTTGGCATCAATTGAAATTAAAAGTTTGGGATACTTACAATAATTCGGTTGAATCTTCGTTAAAATTCAGTGTTAGACCCGACG
Organism: Arcicella sp.; assembly: GCA_043765945.1. GTDB lineage: Bacteria > Bacteroidota > Bacteroidia > Cytophagales > Spirosomataceae > Arcicella. The sequence continues at coordinate 16,080 of JAYUIP010000440.1, read as the reverse complement.
AAAACAACACACTAATAAACGTATTTTGTTACCCTAATCCTTTCAACCAATCAACCAATTTTAGTTTTGAACACGACCGAGTAGGCGATGATTTCAACATAGCAATCGAAATTTACGATAGTTATGGACGTTTAATAAAGCAGTTCAACGAAAATGCGTATGAGATTAGTAGTCCTTACGACAAAATTTTGTGGAATATTTCAGAAGATTCCGTTCCAATTGTTACTGGTAACTACTTTTATCGTATTTTTGCAAAGTCACTAACATCCACATATCAAGCAACAGGTAGTGGTAAAATGATGTCCGTTAAATAATTTTAGAGAGTTAATTTTTCAGTAAATTTTGTTTGAAACTGGTTAATTGCTTACTTTTGGAGATACTGAACGGATTTCTATTATTGATATTACACAATGCGTTATTAAGCCTCGTTCCGAGAAACTTTAACCTTAAAGACAATGATTAAAAATGTTACTAACGCTCTGAGAGCGTCTTTGATGCTTGGATTAACCATGTCAGTTGCGAACGTTTTCGCACAGACGCAAGTACCTGTCACACGAAGTGAGATTCCCTCGCCTTCTATACCATCTTTAATTCTTACTCCTGATGCACGTTCAGCAGCCATGGGTGATGCGGGTGTAGCACTTTCAGCTCCTGAAGGCGATGCGAATTCAATCTTTTGGAATCCAGGTAAGATGCCTTTTTCTAATAAAGATATTGGTGTTTCGATTTCATATACCCCTTGGTTACGCCAATTGGTGAATGACATGGCTCTTTTGAATGCCAGTTTTTACAAGAAAATTAAGAATAATCAAGTGATTGGAGCTTCAATTCATTATTTTGATCAAGGACTCTTTCAAGCAACAAATGCCACAGGACAATCTTTAGGTAATTTTAATTCAAAAGAATATGCCATTGCACTTTCTTACTCTCGCAAATTATCTGAAAAGTTGGGCTTAGGCGTTAATATCAAGTATATTAATTCAACTTTATTTACAGGCTCAATTGGTGGTACATCAGTACAACCAGCTTCAACCGTTGCGGCAGATATCGGTTTGTTTCACACGTCAAAAAGTGATAAAAAATGGAATACTAATTGGGGTGTAATGATTCAAAATATTTCTGGTAGAGTTTCTTATGGTGGAGCAGAATCTAATTTTATTCCAACAAATTTCAAAGCAGGTTTCGCAGCAACAAATACAATTGATGCACATAATAGATTTACTTTAACAGCAGATATTAATAAGTTAATGGTGCCAACACCAACGTATGTTAACGGTGTTTTACAACCAACCAATACTGCAATTGGGGGCATTTTAGGTTCATTTGCTGATGGTAACGATTTAGAAGAAATTAATGTGTCTTTAGGTGGTGAATATGTTTATAATGATATGTTTGCCGCTCGTGCAGGTTACTTTTTTGAAAATGCCAATCAAGGTGGTAGAAAATTCTTTACCGCAGGTTTTGGGGTAAGATTAGAAAAGAAATACGGTTTAGATTTTGCCTACCTGATTCCAACAACAACTGGAAGTCCTTTGGCTCAAACATTGAGAATTTCGCTTCATGCTAATTTCAATTCAGCTCCAAAAATAATTGCAAACTAAGATTTAATACATAAGATTTTCAAAAATGACATTTCTTCGGGAGTGTCATTTTTGTTTGTAATCACATAAAAAATATAGGTTACATAGAAAACGAAGTCCGTATAATTTAGTGTAAATTTTTATATATAAAATCTTCGTGCCTTAGTGTCTTGGTGGCACCTAAATATTTAAAAACAAACGATGTTAGATAGAACCATAAGTCCTGATTTTCAGACCATTACATCCATAATTATTCCTCCCGTACAAGTAGTTACGCTATCCAATGGCATTCCCTTGTATGTAGTAAATGTCGGAGAACAACCAGTCATTAAGATTGAATTTAGTTTTGAAGCGGGCAATTGGCAAGAACCACAAAATGGCGTTTCTTTGTTTACTACAAAGATGATTTCGGAAGGAACAAGCAAATATTCATCCGCAGAAATCAGTGAGCATTTCGATAAATTTGGTTCTTTTACTGAATCAGGACAAGGTCTGGACCGTGCCAATTTTGTGGTATATGGATTGAAAAAACATCTTCCATCACTTTTGCCAATGGTGCAAGAGCTACTTGATGAGGCAACTTTCCCAGAAAAGGAATTAGAAACCCTCAAGAATATTCAATTACAGACGCTTCAAGTAAATTCTGAAAAGACTGCATTCATTGCCAATAAAACCTTTCGTAAAAAAGTTTTTGGCAATGTCCATCCTTATGGTAATTCCATGACTGAGGAGGCAATTGGAGGTATTAACCAAAATAATCTTATTGATTTCTATAAAAACTATTGGCAAGGAAAACCTTATAGGATTTACCTTTCAGGCAACGTTGGGGAGGATGAAATTAAGTTGATAGAACAATATTTTGGCAGTCAAATAATAAGTCAATCAATTGGGAATAGGGTATTTGTAAATAGTATTTTTCCAAAAGGAGAAAACGTATTGATAGAAAAAGAAGGAGCCATGCAATCGTCTATTCGCATGGGTAAGCAATTAATGACCCGTAGGCATCCAGATTTTTTTACGATGTTGTTGTTGAATGAAGTCTTGGGAGGGTATTTTGGATCAAGATTAATGAAAAATATTAGAGAAGAAAAAGGATTGACTTACGGTATTTCATCCAATTTAGCCTTGTTTGGTCAAGCTGGATATTTTGTGATTGGTACAGACGTAAAGCGTGAATTTACCCAACAAACCATTGATGAAATTCATAAAGAAATCAAAATCTTACAAACAGAATTAGTTTCTGAAAGTGAATTAGAAGTGGTGAAAAATTATATGGTAGGTTCGTTTGCAGGTTCATTAAATACACCATTTGACATTACTGACCGTTATAAAGTAATTTTCTCAGAAAACCTTCCTTTGGATTTTTATCAAAACTATATTCCAAATATTCAACAAATTTCTAATGTAATGTTGTTACAAGCCGCCAACAAATATTTAGCAATTGATTCATTATATGAGATTGTTGTTGGAGGGAAATGATAACAGTTCATATCAACTATTGAAATTATCATTAAAAGTTAGAGTCTTTGTGGCAAATATTCTAAAAATATCAAAAACTTTTCAAAACATACTTGCCTAAAACTCAAAGATTTACTAACTTTGCAGTCCTGTTTAGGAAATAGTAAATCGTTATTGGTTGTGATTATTAGTAACCACTCATAATCTTTGATAACAATGATGATTGCTTCATTTACGTCACAACGATTAACGCATAATTTTATAAAGCAATGGCTAAGAAAGGCAATAGAATCCAAGTAATTTTGGAATGTACTGAGCAAAAGACATCTGGAGTTCCAGGAATGTCACGTTACATCACTAAAAAGAATCGTAAAAACACTACGGCTCGTTTAGAATTGAAAAAATATAATTCTTTCATGAAGAAAGTAACGCTACATAAAGAAATCAAGTAATTCACTGAGAGGTTCTAAGCTCTGAATACTGGGTTTTAATTTCCCATTGTTTAAAGTTCACAGTTTTTAGCTTCATAAATTATCATAAAGAAATGGCAAAGAAAGTAGTTGCAACCCTGAAAAAAGAAGGTGGTGTAAAATATGCTAAAATCATTAAGGCAGTAAAAAGTCCTTTGACTGGTGCTTACACATTCAAAGAAGAAATTATTCTTCAGGATGATGTTATGTCAGCTTTAAAGGGTTGATAAACCTTAAGATTTTTATCTAAATCCTCTTTCCAAAACGGTTAGAGGATTTTTGATTTATTGGTGTTTCTGGTAACTAACTACAATGTTGCTGTATTATTTTTATAATCAAATAAAAAAAAGCCCTAAGAAAGTTTCTCAGGGCTTTAAGCAGTCTCCATAAGCTATTTATTTTTTCTACAATTCATTCTTGAAATCCTAAAAATAGATCAACAGTTCATCCCTACGTAAGAACACTAATTATTGGATTCTAACTAAGGACGTTGAAAAAGTTAGAAAGGTTGTGTTACCGCAAAAATAAAAATCCTCTCCGTTTTCACGAAGAGGATTTTTACACTATTTTCTAAAAAATCTTATCTCTTTTTTGGAGCATCTGGAATAATACGGATGTCATCAGGTCTCTTTGGATCAATATAGAATTTATATTTAGCTACTTGACCTGTTGGCTTACAATCACCAGCATTCAAACGTTGAACTTCATATTCATACACCGAAGGGTTTTTTGGCAATGGAAGATCAGCAGGCCATTTGATGTTTGGATTAGTAGCAACATTCTCATAATTAATCGTTGTACTATACGTTGAAATGCCAGCAGGACCAGTTGATTTCTTACGTCTTGGTACTAAACGTTTTGGTCTTGCAGCAATAGTTCCATCGGCAGGTTTTGCAGGAGCAGCAGTTGTTTTTCTCTTGCGAGCCTTGCGAGGTGATCTGTAACCATCAGTACCCGAACCTGTTCCGTCAAAATATCTCGTAGCAGTTGAACCACCAAAGATTTTAAACATATATTGGTCTTCAAATGGTTTTGCAGCAACAATATTTTGAACAACTGGTTTCGCTTTGTAGCCAAAACTTGCAGCAACGGCTTCTGATAAACATTTGCCTTCCACGCTTGATTGAACAGTGTAATAATAGAAACTACAATCATCGCTATTTACCAATGTAACGTTTGTTGGCAAACTTAAATTAGTATTCTTAGTTGTTTGTTGGTAGATTGGGGTTCCAGAACCATCAGCTTTATACAACTTATAAATATATTCTTCATTTTCTGGCATTGCAGAAGTACTTTTCCAACGAAATGATGGAATTGTGGTTGCACCATTGTCGTACATCATTCCTTTTTCTCCTTCAATTGTTGGAATTGCACACACTACTGGTGCAGGAGGAGGAGGTAACAATGAATAAACGGTATTTCCAGTTTTCTCTCCAAATGTATGAGAAAGAGCTAAGCCAAAGTTACAGCCACCATGAGTACGATTGTATTCTCTTGTTAAAACTCTTAATGATGAAGGAGAAACATCTGCACCAGCAACTGTGTATGGTGTTGAAGTTAAGAAACCTTGTGCATTTAAGCCAACTGCCCAATTTTTAGCAATGTTATAAAGGAAATCAACACTTAACAAACCTCCCAACTGGTTCTTTGAAGCAGAAGGCGAAGTGCGGAAAACCAATTGGTCGGCTCCCAAAGCACCTGCCGTTACGGCTCCAAATCTTGGGGCTGAACTGTTAAATAGACCTCCTTTCAAATCAATATCAATGTTGAATTTCTTACCGATTGGTAATGCGATTGCAGGTCCAATTAATAAATAAAAATCTTCATAATCTCCTTGTGTATCGTACTTCAAAGCACTTGGGCTAATGCCTAAAATTTTTGCATTTTTAGAAATTTGACCATCAACTCCTTTATAGTCCTCTTTAACACCAAAGTTTTGATAACCTCCCATCAAACCAAAACCAAGTTTGCCCCAGAAATGATTTACTGATAAAGAATTATAACCACCGGGTTTTAAAAACATTGTTTTATCTTCGCCATCTTTACAGAAAGGAATGGCAAGTCCGATGCGGTCAGTAGCTTTCCAGTATCTTTTTGGTTTGGTTGAACGTATGACGTTAGCATTTTTGTAAAAAGCCGAGTCAAGATAATAGCCATCAGCCACTGTTTTTACTACTTGCCCATTTGAGTAGGTCGTTGTTGTAATTCCGTTATCAGTTAATGAACTAACAACAGTGGGTTTAGTGCCAGTAGTATTCGGGACTTGGGCTGATGCTATATGACCGGCAGTAAGGCAGGTCAGTAGCCCCATAGTGAGTCTTTTTGAAAGACTGATTCCTGAAAAAATCTGTTTCATGTTTTTTTAATTTTGATAAAATGATAGGGTTTTGTGACGGACTTATTTAGTAGCCTAACTAATCGAGTGGGTAAAAGTAATGCTTTTTCTAAAAAAACAAGAAATTACATACGAAAAATCCTACTTTTTTTAGAAAAAAATGCGATATACAGACATTTTGAGCATTATTACACACTATTAATCTTAATTTTGTAATAAAAATGAGGTTAATATGATATTTGCAAATATAAGGTAACGATATTAATATCCAAATACCGTACACTCAAAAGTAAATGTTTATAACCAGTAACCTACTTCCATCAATACAAAATAATATTTAATTAATATTTACCCTTTTATATCATGTCTGTACATTCTGAAATAAAGAGAATTACTACCCATATCTTGCAAGAAATGAAGAATCGGGGCGAGAAAATCTCTTGTCTTACTGCATACGATTATTCAATGGCTCGTATTGTGGATGCGGCGGGAGTAGACTTAATTCTTGTAGGTGACTCTGCCTCAAACGTGATGGCAGGGCATGAAACTACACTGCCCATCACGCTCGACCAAATGATTTACCATGCTACATCGGTTGTAAAAGGCGTTAAACGAGCTTTGGTGGTGGTTGATATTCCTTTTGGGTCGTATCAAGGGAATTCTTCGGAGGCTTTGCGTTCTGCCATTAGAATTATGAAAGAGTCGGGTGGTCATGCCGTGAAAATGGAAGGTGGGGCTGAGATTAAAGATTCCATTACACGAGTTCTGAGTGCGGGAATCCCTGTGATGGGACATTTGGGACTTACGCCACAATCAATTTATAAATTTGGGACTTATGCTGTTAGGGCAAAGGAAGAAGATGAAGCTAATAAACTAATGGAAGATGCCAAATTATTGGAAGACATTGGCGTATTTGGAATCGTCTTAGAAAAAATTCCTTCTGAACTTACGAAGAAAGTTTCTCAAAATCTTCACATTCCAACCGTTGGAATTGGGGCAGGGGCGGATGCGGATGGACAAATTTTGGTGGTTCATGATATGTTAGGAATTAATAAAGAATTTAAACCGAGATTCCTCAGAAGATATGCCGATTTAGATGGTATCATGAACGAGGCAATCTCACAATATGTTAAAGACGTGAAATCAGTTGATTTCCCGAATGAAAAAGAAAGCTATTAAATGAAAGATTTCCATGTAGTGTATGAAGACAACCATATAATTGTTGTTAATAAAAGAGCGGGGATTCTGGTTCAAGGCGATTCTACGGGCGACCGTACTTTGACGGATGCTGTGAAGGATTATATCAAAAAACAGTACAATAAACCTGGGGACGTATTTTTGCATCCCGTTCATCGTTTGGATAGACCCGTGAGTGGATTGGTGATTTTTGCCAGAACTTCAAAAGGTTTGGAAAGAATGATGGAGCTTTTTCGTAAAAGAGAAGTTCAAAAAACGTATTGGGCGATTGTGAAACGCAGACCAAAAGATTTGAAAGGCAAATTAACGCATTGGCTAACGAAGGACGAAGCTAAGAATGTTACGACAGCACATGATGAGGAGGTGAAAGGTTCGCAGAAAGCAGAGTTGAATTACAAAGTGTTAGGAGAAATAAACAAGCACTTTTTATTGGAAATTGAACCTTTAACGGGAAGACCACATCAAATCCGTGTTCAACTCGCCACGATGGGAAGTATTATTCGTGGTGATTTAAAGTACGGATATGATAAGCCAAATGCTGATGCCAGTATCAATCTTCATGCGAGACGTTTGTATTTCATTCATCCCGTGAAGAAAGAACCCATCATTTGTAAGGCAGCAGTGCCACCGAATGCGTTTTGGGAAGAATTTTTAGAACTTGACCCTGACGATTTCAAGCAAAAGAATCTTGACTATCTTCATGAATAAGGGGCGATTCAATATCGTTTCTTATTTGATTAACTAATCCCAAAAAAGCGTGTTTAATCCCTTGCAATGCTCCAGAAGCAATGCTTAAAGGAAGGATCAAAGGCAAAAAAATAAGCCATTGAAGAATCATGAACTGATTTAATTTTCTCATACTGATTTCGATAGCGGTCAAAACCGTTGTTCGTTTAAAGATTGTGGTAACGTTCTGATATTCAATCGTTTTACAAACAAATGTCGTGCCGAAGTGGTTTGATTTCTTTTTTTTGTACTGTAAAAATAGAAATAAATCTTTAAATAACAATATTAAATTATTTAAAATAGCCGAATTTGTTCTTTATTTAACGTAACTGCATTTTTTATTTTGTTTGGGTCAATTGAAGCCTTAAACGTTTATATATTGTCTCAGTTAGGATCCTTAATTAAGGATGTTTTATAAAATATAGGATTATAGAATTACCTCTAAAATATAAAGTATAACAATGAAAAAGATAATAGTAATAATGGGTGCTACGGGCGATTTGGGAGGAAGAATTGTTAAGGCTTTACCTAAAAAAATGCAGAAGTTCGTGCCTTAGTTCGTGCAAGTACAGATATTGATAAAATAAAAAATCTTGAAAAATTAGGTGTGAAAGTTCTCAGTATTGATATGTCTGATTCCAAAGAAATTGCGAAGGCTTGTGAAGGGGCATTTTGCGTGGTTTCTGCCTTGGCGGGTCTGCGTGACGTAATTATTGATACTCAGAAAAAACTCTTGAATGGAGCCGTTATGGCGGGTGTTCCACATTTTATTCCCTCAGATTTTCCCATAGATTTTACGAATTTAATAATCGGACAAAATCGAAATTTAGATCTTCGTAGTGAATTCCATCAATATTTGGATGAAGCTCCCATTGCCTCCACAACCATTTTTAATGGACCTTTCATGGATTTGCTCACGGGCAAATGCCAATGATTCTTGATAAACAAAAATGGAGTCTTTATTGGGGAAGTCCTGACCAAAGTTTAGATTTTACGACTATGGACGACACCGCAGAATTTAACGCAAATGTGGCTTTGGATGATGCTGCACCACGATTTTTGAGAATTGCAGGCGACCAAATCACGCCAAGACAGATGGTGAAAGTAGTGAGTGAAATAACGGGAATAGAGTTTAGTCTGTTTAAAGCGGGAGGCATTGGATTGATAAATATTATCATAAAAGCCATGAAATTCTTTTCTCCCTCTAAAAATGATTTGTACCCAATTTGGCAAGGAATGCAATATATGCGTGACATGATGGAGGGGCGAGTAAAGATAAATTCCTACGACAATAATCGTTATGATGGCATGACGTGGACAAGTGTAAGAGAATTAGTTTTAGTGGATGAGGCAACTAAAATAGCGGATAAATAATAAAAACTTGTTGTTAAATTAGAAGCCCAATTTATGTATTTTTAATGCATAAGTTGGGCTTCTAATTTAACAAAAAAAGCAATAATTTTCTTTAAAACTTAACCCCAAAGTCTAAATAAAATGCTCCATTCTTTGTAACTAAATCTCCAAAAGTACGGTCACGATTAACTTCCGTTAATCCACGTTGATATTGAATTCCGAAGAAAATAGCATCTCCTCCTCTATTCAAAGATTTTTCTCCACCAATCCCAATCAACAAACCTACGTCTCCTGACCCAAAAATACTTTGGGAACTTGCTAAACGTTCTTGATACTGAAAAAGGGCGTTTCGAGGTTTGTCCATTGCTTTTTCAGCGATTTTCAAATCCAAAGTTCCTCCAAATTGCAGGAAGATTGGCGTGTCTTCGACGATTTGATCACTAAAAATCTTCATGGTCAAAGGCAACTGTAAATATTGTAGATTAAAGTTTGCTTCTGTTCCCCGCACTTCATCGGTCGTTAAAGGATTCATTTTAAATAATTCGTTGTCATAAAAAGTGCCGTGCATGGTGTAATTCACACTTTTTACAGCGTACCAAAGTCCAGTGCTCAATGCGTATTTATCCGTAATATACATATCAACTACGGGGCCTAAACTCAAACGCACATTTGCTCCGTTCGAAGCAAATCCTTTGAAATTCTTAGATGATTCCACATAATTAATAAGAAATCCAGGAGAGAATTTAAACCCCATTTTTAATTTATAAAAACGACTAAAGAAACTCGGTCCGTCATTTCTTTCGTAATTCGGTTCAGAATTATAGCGTTGCGAATATCCTTCGTAAACTCCCAAGAGAATAAAAAGGCTTAGTAATACGTTTTTCTTCATAATTTTGTGAGGATTTGTGTTTTTCGATGTTTGATGTTCGGTTTTCGATGTTTGGATGTCGGTCTTCGATATTAAGACGATTCGAAAAATTAAAATCGAACCGAAGCGACGGTCGCATCGAAAGCCAACCAAACATAGAAAAACTAAAATCGAACCGAAGCGACGGTCGCATCGACTAACAGCCATGAAATACTTTAACTTTCTCTCTCTAATAATTTTATTTGCATCTGCCTGTACTCAAAAAGAAGACAAACAAACCTCTTCTGACCCTGACTTCAGTAACGTAAAAGTCTCTGTAAATATTCAACGCCTTGATAAAGAATTGTTTGCGTGCCAAAATAAAGAGGAATTAATTGAATTTTTCGATAAATATCCTACTTTCATTAGCGACTATTTCCAAATCACTTCGGCAGGATTTGATGAATTATCGGATCAACTTTTACCATTAATTCAGAATCAAGGACTGCGAGATTTCTATAAACAATCGCAAGGACCTGCATTTTTTGGAGGGCAATCTCTTGAAAATGAGTTCCGTACTGCCTTTCAACACATTAAATATTATTACCCTACTTTTAAAGAACCCAAAATTTATACCATCTTTTCAGGGTTCTTCGGACAAGGATATTTAAAGACCCCAGAATTGACCGTTTCTGACTCTGCCATTTATATTGGATTAGATTATTTTATGGGTAGAAAAGGAAAATACCTACCCGATGTTTATGATTATCAACTCCGAAAAACCATTCCTGAAGCCGTTGTGCCACAAACCGTTTTGTTGCTCTCACAGCGGTATAACGCCACAAGTAAGGAAAAAACGTTATTGTCGGATATGGTTTGGTATGGTAAAAGTTTCGTTTTTGCTCACACGATGATGCCAGAAAAAGCCGATAGTTTATTGATTGGATATACCACCAAACAAATTGATGAAAGTTATACATTTCAGAAAAATATTTGGGCTCATTTTATTGATAATCAGTTACTTTATAATACGCAAGACCCAATAAAAGCAAAATACGTAGGCGAACGTCCAACTACGCCCGAAATCGGGAAGAGTTGTCCAGGAACAATTGGAAGGTGGTTAGGTTGGAGAATTGTGGGAAAATATTTTGATGAAAATGAGAAAATGACAATTACTGAATTAATGAAAATGACCGATGCTCAGAAGATTTTTGAAGCATCAAAATACAAAGGATTGCCCGATGAGGAATTATAACCATTAGTTTTATATTTCTGTTGTAGGGACGAATAGCATTCGTCCATTTGCCGAGGGATGAATGCTATTCGTCCCTACGTAAGTCATTCAAAATTTACATAATTAAAATAAGCCTAAAAATGAAAATCAAAAAATTACTATTGCTATTCGCTTTTATAGCCATCAGCAATCTCGTAAAAGCTCAATTATACAAATCGGCTTTGGGCATAAGATTAGGTCCATCGAACGGAATAACTTATAAAACTTTTATCAATAGAAATGCCGCCATTGAAGCCATTGGTACTTTTCGGTATCAAGGCATTGGACTAACGGGTTTGTATGAAGTACACGGAAGAGCCTTTAAATCCAGAGATTTCAATTGGTTCATCGGCGGAGGTGGACACTTGTATGTGTGGGGAGAAAAAAATCGTCCGAAATTCTTAGACAGGGAACAGAGGATAGTTTTGGGATTGGACGGAATTTTGGGATTAGAAGCCAAAGTAAGAGGTATTCCATTAGCTATCAGTTTGGATTGGAAACCCACCATCAACATCATTAATTATAGTGGATTTTGGGGCGACGAAATTGCTTTATCTTTGCGTTATACTTGGTAGAATTACAACAAAAAAGCCTTGATTCACTTAGAATCAAGGCTTTTTTATGGAAGTAAAATATTACTTAGCCATTAAGTTACCTCTAATTTCTCCACCTGGATTTGCAGGAGTATGAAAGTTTACATACATAATACCATTTAATAAATCAGCTTCCTGTGCCGCAGTGAGTGTAACTGGAGGAGGAGAAGTCAAAGTTGTTCCAAAGTTGAAGGTCACACCACCTGATTTAGTAGCATTCGTTGGAACTGCTTGCGTGTGAATGTGTCCTGCCGTTGGCGTGATTCCAACAAGCGTGATAGACACAGTTAAAACCTTGGTCGTTTGATTATAAGTTCCAGTAGTTGTTCCAGTGGCTGATGTTGTAACCGCAGGCACTTCGTTTGCTCCCGAAAGTGTTGTTGAAACTTGATAAATTTTGTCTGGATTTACCACAACTTCGTCTTTTTTGCAAGAAAATGTGATGGCAACAACCGCTAATAGTGATAATAGTAATGACTTTTTCATGAGAATTTAATTTTTGTGAAATTTTTGAAAATGATTTTTGTAAAAACAATGTTACAAAGTATATACGATATCAAACCTATTTTGGTTGTGTTTGTTATTTAATAAATGTAAAAAAAATTAACAGACGGTATATATTAAGATAACTACCACCATAAAACTCAATGGCAAAAAGAAATTTCGGGGCAGAAGTAGCCCCAGAAGACAAGAAAAAAGTAAGTAAAGAAGGCTTTCAAAAAGCCTTAAAAATTTTCAGATTTACCCTTCCCTATAGAGGTATATTCTTTGTAGGTTTTATATTTTTGATTCTCTCACAGATAACCTCCATGAGCATTCCTTTGTTGATGGGACAAATGGTTGGAGCGATTATTTCTCCGCAAAAAGTTGTAAGTGAGGGTATTACGAATATTCCAACAAACGGATTTAGTCAAAAGATTCAGCATTTTTTGCACCTTGATTCAAATCAATTGACGTTGAATAGTGTAACAACCTTGTTTGCAATTTTACTGATTTTACAAGCGGGTTTTTCATTTATTAGGGTTTACACGTTCACGCTTGTTTCCGAACAATCTATGCGAGATTTACGGAAAACACTTTATACCAAAATAATTACTTTACCAATTCCCTTTTTTGAAAAAAATCGAGTGGGGGAATTAATGAGTCGCATCACAATTGATATTACACAACTCCAAGATGTTCTTTCAATAACGTTGGCAGAATTTTTCCGTCAGATTTTCACGCTTGTAGGCGGGATAATTTTGATTTCTTTTCTTTCGAGTAAACTCACGATGTTCATGCTTTTAACGTTTCCATTTCTGGTGGTTGCGGCAATTATTTTTGGTAAATTTATTCGTAAAAATTCTAAGAAGGTACAAGACGAATTGGCTTCAACAAATATCATTGTGGAAGAAACTTTGCAGTCAATAAATGTCGTTAAAGCCTTCACTAATGAGGATTTAGAAGTAAAACGATACAGTTCATCGGTTCAAAAAGTAGTAGATTATGCCATGAAAGCCGCCACATTCAGAGGAGCATTTATTTCTTTTATCATCTTCGTATTGTTCGGTGGAATCGTGGGTGTGGTTTGGTACGGTGGTAACTTAGTTTTGCAGGGAGAATTAGCATTTAAAGACCTTTTTACGTTCATCATCTACACAGGTTTCATTGGCGGTTCAGTCGGTGGATTGGGTGATATGTACGCCCAAATTCAAAAAACGGTTGGTGCTTCGGAACGGATTTTGGAGATTTTGGAGGAAGAGTCGGAGATTGCCCCCCCCGCCCCCGAAGGGGGAGCTTTCAAGTCCGAAATATCATCCAAAAATTCAGTTAATCAATTTTCAATCGAAGAGTTAAAATCATATTCCACTTCGGAGTCAAAAGCTCCCCCTTCGGGGGCGGGGGGGGCTGTCGTTTACCAAAACGTAGCCTTTTCTTACCCATCACGTCCAGACATGGAAGTTTTACGGAACATTAACCTTGAAGTAAAAACGGGTGAAAAGGTTGGTTTAGTTGGATATTCAGGAGCTGGGAAATCAACGATTGTTCAATTGTTGATGCGTTATTACAAACTTACAGGCGGACAAATTTTGGTTGAGGGTAAGAATATTAATGAATATAATCTAACTGATTTACGTAAAAATATCGCTATTGTTCCACAAGAAGTAATGCTTTTTGGGGGAACGATTTATGAAAATATTGCTTACGGAAATCCACAAGCCTCTGAAGATGAGGTGATTGAAGCATCAAAAAAAGCAAATGCCTTTGACTTTATCGAATCATTCCCAGAAAAATTTCAAACCATCGTGGGCGAACGTGGCGTGAAACTCTCGGGCGGACAACGCCAACGAGTAGCTATTGCAAGAGCTATTTTGAAAGACCCAGCCATCTTGATTTTAGACGAAGCCACGAGTGCCTTGGATTCTGAATCGGAAAAATTAGTTCAAGATGCTTTGGATACTTTAATGCAAAACCGCACGACTATTATCATTGCCCACCGTTTAGCAACGATTAGAAATGTTGATACGATTTACGTCTTGAAAGAAGGCGAAGTGACAGAACAAGGTTCGCACGATGAATTAGTCTTGATTGAAAATGGAATTTATGCTAACTTAGTGAAATTACAGTTTGAAAATGCAATTTTAGAAATGTAAAGGAATGGAAAAAACAGTAGAAATATCGCAACGAAAATCTCGACTTATTGCTATGCTCAATAAAATTGAGGACTTAAAACAGTTAGATAAAATTGAGAAAATTATCATTCGAGAATCTAAGCCTAAATTGGTTACTTTGGACGAGTTTTATGAAAAAATTGAACACTCAGAAAAGGATATTATGGATAACAAAGTGCATACAATGAATGAAGTAAAACAGCAAATTAACGAATGGCGGAGCAAAAGAAAAGCGTAGTATTTACCACAACAGCTTTAAATGATTTGATTGATATTCAACTATTTTTAGAGGGAATTTCTGAAAGCTATGCAGATAAAACCGTTGATGAAATTTATGAAAGGGCTTTTGATTTAGAAAAATTTTCAGAAATGGGTCAACGAGAGCCATTACTTGTTAAATACTCAACAATTTATCGTTATTTGATTCAAGGAGATTACAAGATAATTTATAGTATTAAAAATGACGAAATCTTTGTAAACCGAATTTTTGATACTCGACAAAATCCTAAAAAATTAAAGTTGTAATCCTAAAACAAAAAAAGCGAAAACCTCTCGGTCTTCGCTTTTTTTGTCGTGTGTATCTCGTTGTGATAAATTGAATTAGAATCTGAAGTGAGAGAATGCTTTGTTAGCTTCTGCCATGCGGTGCGTATCGTCTTTCTTCTTTACTGCTGCACCTTCACCCTTTGCGGCTGCCATGATTTCATTCGCCAAACGGTCAATCATGGTTTTGTCTCCACGCTTACGAGCGTAAAGAATTAACCATTTCATTCCTACCGACAATTTTCTGTCGGCACGAACTTCCGTTGGCACTTGGAACGTGGCTCCACCCACACGGCGAGATTTAACCTCTACCGATGGCATAACATTGTTGAGAGCTTTTTTGAATAACTCTAAACCGTTTTTCTCCTTCGTTCTATCTTCAACTTTCTCTAATGCACCGTAAAAAATCGTTAATGCCGTTGATTTCTTACCATCGTACATCAAATTATTTACAAACTTTGTTACCATCACATCCTTAAATTTAGGATCAGGCAACACGTATCTTTTCTTTGGTTTTGACTTTCTCATTGTTTTGTTAATTTTTTAAGTTTAGCCCACCTTCTGCCTTAACTGAGCATACTGGACTGTTTTTGTTTAGGTATAAGTGTTAAGGTATGAGGTATGAGTTTCTACTTCCAAAACTAACCCCTATAACCTAACCCCTAATCCCTATTTCTTTTTACCGCCTTTTCCACCTTTTACTGGTGCTACTACTGCACCTGGCTTAGGACGTTTTGCACCGTATTTAGAACGACGCTGACGACGACCACTTACACCCGAAGTATCTAAAGCTCCACGGATAATATGGTAACGTACACCTGGTAAATCTTTCACACGACCACCACGAATCAAGACGATTGAGTGTTCTTGCAAATTGTGTCCTTCACCTGGAATATAGGCGTTTACTTCTTTACCGTTGGTTAAACGTACACGGGCTACTTTACGCATAGCCGAATTTGGCTTCTTTGGCGTAGTTGTATAAACCCTCGTACACACACCACGACGTTGTGGACAAGAATCTAAGGCTGGAGACTTTGATTTAAAAGTCAATTGC
>JAYUIP010000439.1:0-2205 GCA_043765945.1 Arcicella sp. | reverse complement strand
TAATACTACTGCAAAAGCTCATCTCCACGCTTGGCAAAAATGATTTTCAATCCAGGGTCTTTTGCCGTGCTTACATTTTGAAGCATCAACTCATTATTTCCTCCTGCCAATTTCCAAACGGTCATTTTAGAAATCCCTTTTCCTTGACCATACTTTTTATCAAAATAGCCTTTGAATTCACTCATCAGACTATCCACCGCCACTTGCTTTTCAATAAAAACATCTACTGAAATGGCACTGATTTTATTCTCTGAATCATTTACATAAAGTACATCAGCAAAATTTAAGTCAGTATCATCAAAATATTCCGTGTAACTCTTTCCATTAGTGGGTTGAGTTTCGGATAATGGAGCGGATTCCAAAACGACATTCATTTCATCGCCAATACTTAACCCACGAACCATTCCTGCATCCGTTTTAAGGATAGCTTTGAAAGTGGAACTGTAATCATCAAGTGTGTTCATCTGAGATGTCGAATCAGAAGTAATGACTGCATCAGATTCGGTGGTTTGCTGCTTGTCCTGACAGGAAATCTGAACAAAAACAAATAATAACAAAGCAAAGTAAGCGTAAGTTTTTTTCACGGATTAACGGATTTTAAATTTTGCAACCACATAGTAAACATAAGTAACAGTAGTTTTAGAGTATTACAATCCAGGTTGATGAAACTATATTGTATTTTTCTATGTATTTTATATACCTATGTGGTTACAAAATTATCAAAAAAATAGCAAAGTGTAAGTTTATATGCACTCTATTCTATTAAATCTAATTATAGCTATTTGTATTTTCCATGATACCCATGTGGTTGCAAATATCACCCAATCATGTGATACCATTTCATTAATTTTTTTTGTAATATTGTTATACAAACACAAAGACACTTTGTTTACCAAATGAATCCTACCGCAATACGAATAATAGTTTATGAAGATAATCCTGATCTAAGAGAAAGCCTTTCAGTATTATTACGTGGTTCGATGGGATTTGAATTAATTGGAGCCTTTGTGAATTGTGAAGGAATAGCCCAACAAATGCTTGATTTGCACCCAGACGTTGTTTTAATGGACATTGATATGCCCGTTGTGAATGGTTTGAAAGGTCTGAAAACCATCAAACAGGTTGCACCACAAGTCAACGTATTGATGTTTACGGTCTTTGAAGATAATGAGAACATTTTTGAGGCAATTTGTTCAGGGGCAGTGGGTTATCTTTTAAAAAGAACTCCTCCTGTCAGGCTTTTAGAAGCAATAAACGATGCCTACAATGGTGGAGCTCCCATGACTTCGAGTGTTGCCAGAAAGGTTTTGCAAATGTTGCCACCTCAACCAAGAGTCGCTGACAATGTTTCGTATAAATTAACGGAACGTGAAACAGAAATTTTGAATTTGTTAGTGAAAGGAAATAGTTATAAAATGATTGCTGACAAATGTGGCATCAGCATGGATACTGTGCGGTCTCACATTAAGAAAATATACGATAAGTTGCACGTTCATTCGCAAACAGAAGCCGTTGCGAAGGCAATTCATGAAAATATAGTTTAGAAATATCACCTTATCATGTGATTGTATAGTAAGAATATAGCTTGCAACTTTGCATCACTCACTAACCACCAGATAGATAATTTATGGTACTAAACTAAAAACTATCATGGTAACAGCATTAACTAATGGAAACTCGTTTGTAGTTCAAAATTTTGCGAGAGATTTTAACTCGTATGTTAAAGAAAATTTATCTCTAAAAGAACCAAGTATTTCATTACCAATTTCGTGCAAAAAAACAATTTTAGTGGCTTGGAAAGACATTAGCCATCTCGAAGCAATCAGTAATTATACGATGTTTTATTTCAATAATGGAAAAAAATTGTTGGTGTCTCGTACGATGAAAGACTTTTTAGCAAGATTAGATGCTGAATTGTTTGTTCGAGTTCACAAATCGTTTGCAATTAATTTGAACTACTTAATTCAGTTTGACGTTAAAGAAGAAATGTTTGTACAATTGAAAGATGGAAAGAAAATTTCGGTCTCTCGAAGAAAGAAAAAAGATTTTTTAGAAAAAACTAAGAGTTATTTAGGGAATTTAGAGTTTTGTTAGTTAAGTTTGTGATGTGATAGCACATCAGTCAAAAAGAAATTAGTGGTTAGGTATTTAGGAAACGGGGGCAACCTTTGTTGCCCCATGTTTTTAAATCCCGACCAATAAAGA
>JAYUIP010000438.1:0-2211 GCA_043765945.1 Arcicella sp. | reverse complement strand
CTTCGGTATGTTGCAATCCCCAAAGCCCTAATTGCTTTACCAATTCACGCTTTTGGTCGAGGATTACTGCCAATTTCGAGAACTTACCTGTGATATTTTCGGCGGTTTCGAGTGGGTATATTTCTTTCACCAAAAATTCTTTAATTCTTGGTAATAAATCACGGGTTTTGTCGGTTGCGAATAGTTCTTCCATTATTTTAATTATTGAGTTGTGGGATTATTGAATTGTTGAGCTGTTCCGAAGAGTTCAACAATTCAACAATTGATTTTTTATAAATTATGCTAATAAAACTTCGGCAGGAATTCCTAATTCATGGTGAAAAATCTTTGCCATTTTGAGTGTGAGGGGCTTTTTATGATTCAATAAGGCGGACACATAACTCTTGCTACCTATCCATTTTACCAAATCTCGATTCAATAATCCCCTTTCAGCCATTTTGACCTTAATTGCTTCGATAGGGTCAGGTTTTGGAATAGGATAATGAGCATCTTCATAAGCCTTAATTAATAGTAAAGCCACTTGCAAACTTTCGCCTTCTGGACTTTCAAAAGGTACGCCCAGATTAAATTGACTATCTATCCAAGCCAACATAACCTCATATTCTTCTTCTGTTTGAATTGGTTTTAATCGCATTTTGTTTATGTTGAAATTAAATTAAAATTGAATTTTTGTAACGTCTATCTCATCGTATTCTGCATGAGTTCCAAACCACTTTATTTGAATAGCTTTGTAAGTAAAAATGAATCTTACAACCAAACGGTAATTGTTACCCATAATATTAAAAACAACCCTATCATCCGCTACAACGCTTGCATTTCCATACACGGCTTTGAGTTCTTGAAAACTCTGAAAATCAGTTTGAATCAACTCTTGATACCATTCCAATAAAGCATTTTCAGCTCGTGGATATGCTTTACAGTATTCTAATAAGGTCTTTCGGGTAATGATATTAAACATCTTGTGGTAATGATTTTTATTATTCAACAAAAATAATAGTTCACTAATAGTAAACAAATTTTATCATCATTTTTATTTACGACAAAATCCCAATAAAACGAAACTACCTCTATTTAACTATTAATTTTGCCATGCTTATTGTAACTTTGTGATTCTTAGAACAAAACAATAAATCTTCTTATAAAATAATTATAAAACGAATGTTAAATCTCGTCTTGTTTGGACCTCCTGGGGCAGGTAAAGGAACGCAATCTGCAAAATTGATTGAAAAATATCAACTCTCACATATCTCAACGGGCGATATGTTCCGTATGCACATCTCGAATGATACAGAATTGGGTAAACGAGTGAAGCAAATTATGGCGGATGGAATATTAGTCCCAGATTCTATAACAATTGAAATGTTGGAAGAAGAAGTACAAAAAAACCCAACGGCAAAAGGCTTTATTTTTGATGGTTTTCCTCGTACAGTTGCACAGGCAGAAGCGTTAGATACGTTTTTAGAAGGAAAAGGAGAAAAAATAAATGGGGTGGTGCAGTTAGAGGTTACCCAAGAAGAAATTACGCACCGCATCGCTGAACGTCAGAAAATATCGGGACGGGCGGATGATGGTGCGGATAAATTAATTAAAAGAATTGACGAATATTTCTCAAAGACCATTCACGTTTTACCTTATTACGAAGCCCAAAACAAGGTGACGAAGGTAAACGGAATTGGTGATATTGAGGGGATTTTTACCAACGTTTGCACAGCGATAGACGCTTTATAAAATGTAGGTATGAGGTATAAGGTATGAGTTATGAGGTATTTTCTACGTGAATATCTACTACCTCATACCTCATACCTCATACCTATTTAGAAACACATGACTTCAAATTTCATTGATTACGTTAAAATAAATACCCGTTCGGGGCATGGTGGGAGTGGTTCAAGCCATTTTCGTCGTGAAAAGCACGTGCCAAAAGGTGGACCCGATGGGGGTGATGGTGGGCGTGGTGGTCACGTGATTCTGAAAGGAAATTCACAACATTGGACATTGCTACACTTAAAATATAAAAAACACATTTTTGCCAAAGAAGGTAAAGGTGGCGAAGGTGGCAGACGAACGGGACTTCAAGGCGAAGATGCCATGATTGAAGTGCCTTTGGGAACGATTGTGAGAAACCCAGAAACTGGCGAGATTCTTGCTGAAATTACGAAGCAAGACGAAGAGTTTATTTTGTTGAACGGTGGACGTGGAGGTCTGGGAAAT
>JAYUIP010000437.1:0-6336 GCA_043765945.1 Arcicella sp. | reverse complement strand
AGACTTTAAAACTGAGAGCGAGTTGGGGTAAAGTAGGAAATGATCGTATTCCATCGGATGCTTATACGGTAACGGTTACACCCAATTTAGCGTATCCATACGCTGGTGGAACGGCAACCATTGGAAGTGCTATTACAGAAATAAAAGACCCAAATTTGAAGTGGGAAACGACAACAGAAACAGATTTTGGTATTGAATTTAGTGCGGTGAAAGGTAGACTTACTGGTGAATTTGAGTACTATAATAAAACGGCTCGTGACCTTTTAATTAACGTAAAAGTTCCGTCGGTAACGGGTGATGCCGATGGTCAAGTTCTAACTAATGCTGCCTCAATTCAAAACGTTGGATTCGAAGCTACTTTGCGGTGGAGAGGTAAGATAACCAATGATTTATCCTACTTTATTGGAGGGAACGTTACCTTCAATGATAACAAAGTAGTTGGCTTAAATGGAGGACAACCTATCTTGGATGGTGGCATCGGAGCAAATCAACAATATACCACAAGAACCGACAATGGACAACCTGTGGGTAGTTTTTATGTACTACAAGTATTGGGTGTCTTTCAAAATGATGGAGAAATTGCAGGTTATAAATCAGCAAATGGGCAAGTAATTCAGCCTTCTGCCAACGTGGGAGAGTTTAGATATCAAGACACAAATAGCGATGGTAGAATTGATGATAATGACCGTGTTTTTGTGGGAAGTTATCAACCAAAAGCCTATTACGGAATCAATGCGGGATTGAATTTCAAGAGTTTAGATTTAACTATTGATGTAATTGGTAATACGGGAAATCAAGTTTATAACGGAAAAAAAGCCTTTCGTCAAGGCATTCAAGACAACATAGAATCGGCTTTGGCATACACTCGTTGGACTCCAAGCGGTGGTTCACAAACGGAGCCTGGGGCAAATGGTGGCAATCTTCCAGCCTCCACTTATTTTGTCGAATCAGGGTCTTTTATTCGCCTAAATAATGTTACGTTGGGCTATACGTTACCAAAAGTTTTATTGGAGAAAATTAAGGTAAGCAATATTAGAATTTTCGTGACGGCACAGAATGCTTACACTTACCAAAAATATTCAGGTTTCACGCCTGAATTAGTAGGAAACCCAACCAATTCAGGCATAGAATTAAACGCATACCCAACAACAAAAACCTTCGCTCTGGGCTTAAATCTCGGATTTTAAATGATGGCACGCAGATAACGCAGATGCCTTCGGCAACACAGATTTTCGCAGATTTTTTTAATGGGATTTTAAAAAGTTTTTATTTCCCAAAATTAAATAATTGTTACAAAATATGTTAAAGTAAAATCTGCGAAAATCTGCGTTGCGAAGCATCTGCGTCATCTGCGTTCCATCTTTTATCAAATAAATTATGAAAAGAACTTTGAAAATATTTATGGCGAGTTTTGTTATTACTGGAACAATTGTTTCTTGTAGTCAAGACTTTTTGGAGGTGCCTTTGCAAGGGAAACCTACTACGGCAACTGATCCAAACCTTGCCCAAAACCTTGTCACGGGCGTTTATAACAGCCTTCTGGCGGGTGAAGCCTTCGGTGGTTCGGGTGGTGATGTTCACGGAATTAGCTTCATTACGGCAACCAATATCATTTCTGATGATGCTGAAAAAGGTTCATCCCCAGCTGACCAACCCATCATTGGCACAATTGATAATTTTACCCATACGCCAACCAATAATTTCGTGGCGGCTTTGTGGAGTGGATATTATTCAGGAATTGCCAAAGCAAATCAGGCGGTTGATGCCTTAAACGTTGCGGCGGTTGATGTCAATACGAAAAACCAATTATCGGGTGAAGTAAGATTTATTCGTGCTTATTATTATTTCAATTTAGTTCGTCTTTTTGGGAGAGTACCAAAGGTTTTGCGAGTTCCAAAAGATGCTCAGGATGCTAACAACGACCCAAATTTTCAGACTCGTGCTTCGGTTGATACGATTTATAAAGTGATTCAAGACGATTTAATTTTTGCGGTAAATAATCTTCCGTTAAGAAATAGAATTGGTGTAGGTCGTATTTCAAAAGGAACAGCTCAAACGCTTTTAGCCAAGACTTATATATACCGAAAAAACTGGCAACAAGTTCTCGCCTTAACCCAAGAAGTTATTAATTCTGGTCAATATAACCTTGTGCCAGATTATTCCACGATTTGGCGAAAAGTAGGCGACAACAACGTAGAGTCAATTTTTGAGATTCAAACGGGTCAATTTAACAATAGTGATTTGGGAGTAAACGGCTATGCAACTTGGCAAGGACCTCGTGTTGGAGGCAGAGGAGGCTGGACAGATTTAGGCTTCGGTTTTGGAACACCATCAGCCAATTTAGTGAATGCTTATGAAGCTGGAGACAAGCGAAAAGCCTCAACAATTATTGTAATTGACCAAACTCCAAAACGTACTGGAACCATACTTTATGACGGTTTCAGAATTCCGAGTGCTGATTCTGTGCAGAATCTTTATTACAATTATAAAGCATACGCAAGCGAAAACAACAGCGTTGAACCATTTTTAGGAAATCGTGACCAAAAGCAAAAAAATATTCACATTCTTAGGTTTGCGGAAGTATTATTAATGAATGCCGAAGCCGCCAATGAGTTGGGACAATCAGGAAATGCCATTACGCAATTGAACAAAACAAGAACACGTGCAGGATTAACAGCCACAAAAGCAAGTTCATTAGTCGATGTAAGAAATACAATTTGGAATGAAAGACGCTTTGAATTAGCCTTAGAACATGATCGTTTTTTCGATTTAGTTCGGACAGGAAGAGCCGCCCAAGTGATGCAAGCGGCAGGTAAGAATTTTGTTGCGGGAAAGCATGAATTATTGCCAGTTCCAAGTTTACAAATTCAATTAAGTGGGGGAAAATTAGATCAGAATAATGGCTATTGAAATATTAAAAAAACGCTGATAGGGTTAAACCAACAATGGAACTGCCTACCAGCGTTAATAGATTGAATCACCCTTAAAAAACAATTATCAAAATTTAAACAAAACAACAATGAAAACGAGAAAAACGAGTATGTTGATGATTGCCACTGTTTTATTTGGAACAGTTCTGACAATCTCATGTGGTAAAGACGATGTGGCGACTTTGCCAGCAATTGGTGGATATAATAGCTCAAATGATGTGGCAACAACGAATTTATTAGCAAATTGGACATTTGATGGCACAAATAATGAGCGTATTTCCGGAACAGCTCCAAAAAATTCTTACGGTGGAGTTACTTACACAGGAGGCGTAACTGCGACTGGACAAGCCTTGAATTTGACAGCGGGAGCCTTGGTTTATCCTTCAATTCCAAATTTAGACAAAGCAAATGCTTTGGGCAGTTACACATTGAGTATGTGGGTGAATCTTAAAAATAACAAGACAACATTCACTTCAATTTTTGGAATTTTTCCAACGGCAGGAACGGATGTTTTTGGTAATTTAAGTGCGGGTGCTGAGACCGGTTGGTTTGCAGCAAGTGCCACGGCTGATACTTTGGTTTTGAAAGCAAATTACAAATCTCTGAATGCTGACGGTTCATTTAATGGACAAGATAATCGTCCAGACCCAAAAGGAACTCCTCCCGTTGGTGTGTTTAAGGGTGCTGGTGTTTGGAGTCATTTTGTCATTAGATTTGATGCCGCAACGCATAAATTGATGATTTTTGGTAATGGAAATTCTATTGGAGCCTATTCTGATAGAGGTGCAAATACCGTTGCCTTGAACATGGTAACACCAAGTCAAGTAGTAATTGGAAGTCTTGCAAGTTCAGAAATTGGTTTCACCCAAGGAAGCGTATTGCCCTCATGGACGAGCAAAGGCACTTTTGCCCTTGACAATGTAAGGGTTTATAACAAACCATTATCGGATGGAGATATTACTTCGTTGTATCAATTGGAATTGGCTGGTAGATAATTATTTAAGTTTTTGATTTATTTCAACGCAGGCTGGGTTTTGAACCCAGCCTGCGTTATTTACAGTTTATAACATTTTGATTTAAAATGTTTAAGATGATTTCATCAATAAAACCTATGAAAAGCTCCCTTCTTTGTCTAACAACCTTCACCTTACTTTTTTCCTGTAAAAACACCGAAAAAACCTCAATTACGCCCGAACCATTCTATTTTATGGGTGTTTTAATTGATGGTAAAGTGGGGGTAAATTATACAGATGTAAGCCTAAAACCAACCATAAAACTTTCCTTCATTAATCCAGTGGATAGAAATTCTGTTGCTTCCAATATTTCACTTTCAGAACTTTCTACATCCAAAGAAATTCCGATTGATTTTTCTTATGAAAAAAATGATAGTAATGTAATAATTATTCCTAAAAATGCCCTAAGTCCGCTCATGAAGTATTCTGTAAAGGTTTTACCCAACTTCTCTTCTAAAAAAAATGTCAAGTTCGATTCTAATCTTCAAGTATTTTTAACCACTTCTATTGACAATTCTGACAAGTTTCCCATCATTTCCGATGAATTTTTATTAGACCTTGTTCAACGACAAACTTTCAAATATTTCTGGGATTTTGGGCATCCAGTTTCGGGTATGTCGAGAGAAAGAAATACGTCTGGCGATTTAGTAACTTCGGGCGGAACGGGTTTTGGAATTATGTCAATAATTGTGGGTATTGAAAGAGGATTTGTTACTCGAAAACAAGGTCTCGAACGACTGAATCTAATGACTGATTTCTTGAAAAATAAGGCTGTAAAATATCACGGAGCGTACCCACATTGGCTTAATGGAGCAACGGGAATAACCATTCCGTTCAGTACAAAAGATGATGGAGCGGATTTAGTTGAAACGTCCTATTTAATGCAAGGACTATTAACGGCAAGACAATATTTTAATGGTAATGTTACTGATGAAATAAATCTAAAAACCAAAATAAACGACCTCTGGAACGCTGTGGAGTGGAATTGGTTTACAAAAAATAAGGAGAATGTATTGTATTGGCATTGGTCACCCAAATATAATTGGGACATGAATATGAAAATTTCAGGTTGGAATGAAGCCTTAATTACCTACATTTTGGCAGAATCTTCTCCAACTTTTCCAATATCAAAAGCGGTTTACGATGAAGGTTGGGCAAGAAATGGTCAGATGAAAAATGGTAAGCAATTTTATGGAGTAACGTTGCCACTCGGTCCTGATTTGGGCGGACCATTATTCTTTGCTCATTATTCTTTTTTGGGAATAAACCTGAATGGTTTATTCGATAATTATGCCAATTATCAGACCCAAAATGTAGCTCATTCACTGATTAATTACAACTATTGCAAAGCCAATCCGAAGAAATTTAGTGGATATAGTGAGAATTGTTGGGGATTAACTGCCAGTGATGAAAAAAATGGTTATTCTGCCCATGAACCCAACAATGATAACGGCACAATTTCACCAACGGCAGCCTTGTCTTCCATGCCTTACACGCCCAAAGAATCTATGCAAGCGTTGCGTTTTTTTTACTACAAATTAGGTGATAAAATTTGGAAGAATTATGGTTTTGTAGATGCCTTCAACCTGACCGATATTTGGTTTGCCGATTCATTTTTAGCCATTGACCAAGGTCCAATCATCATTATGATAGAAAATCACCGCAGTCAATTGCTTTGGAAACTTTTCATGAGTTGCCCAGAAGTGAAAACTGGTATGAAAAAAACAGGTTTCACCAGTCCAAATTTGTAATCAGACTATGTTAGACCACAGATTTTACAGATGTTACGGATTTACACGGATTTTATGTAACTGGTGTTTATTCACAGAGGAACTCTAACAATAAGTAAAAATCCGTGTAAATCTGTTTAATCAGCACAATCCGTGGTCTAATCATCGGTGATTCAACAATTTATCAAGTAAAAAAACACTTTTACCTTCTTTTGTTGTTATAGATTTAATCAACGATATTTAGAATGTGAAAGCAAAATTTTTACTTACTTCCGTAGCAATCATTGGCGTTTTGTGGACGACAAAATCACTCTATGAAAGCAATTATAATAATAAAGTCGATTATAGTACTCAAGTAAAACCTCTGCTCAATAAACACTGCATTAGTTGTCATGGTGGTGTAAAGAAGATTGGTGGTTTTAGTTTGCTTTTCCGTACAGATGCCCTCGCCAAAACCAAATCTGGTAAGCCCGCAATTATACCTTTTCATCCAGAACAAAGTGATTTTATTGCTCGACTCTCTCATAAAGATCTTGATGAAAGAATGCCCTATCATGCCAACCCTTTGAAAAAAGAAGAGATTGATTTATTGACTCGTTGGGTTCAAGAAGGAGCAGAATGGGGGGATCATTGGGCGTATCTTTCTCCTAAAAAAGTGTCTGT
>JAYUIP010000436.1:0-2213 GCA_043765945.1 Arcicella sp. | reverse complement strand
ATTGATACTTTTGTAGTATCGGCATAATTGATTTCTTTGTCTCCCGTGAGTATTGCCGTTGGTAAGATATTGGCTAAAATCTTGGCTCTTACTTTTGGCGTATAATTCCAACAAGCCCCTTTTCTATTTAACGAACGATATATCCCCGCTTCTTTAACTTCCAAAGTTGCTTTGTTTGCATCTTTAATGAAACCGCCATCACGCTCCCAGAGATATGATAAAGTGGCATCTTCCGTAGTTTTTAGATTTACAATTTGCGTTTGGCAAAATGATACTGAGTCTGCGTAGTTGATGGAGTTTGGAACGTTGTCAGCCTTAATATTTATATTTTGAGAAATTCCTTGACACTTACTCTGTTGCATTTTCAAGGTATAAACGCCCGCCTCTTTGGTTGATAAAGTAATGCCATAATAGTTATAACCCACAAAACTACCTTTCTCTTGTAAATAGTCTTTTCCATCTTTTTGCCATTGGTAATTTATTTTTGTAGTATCATTGCCATTGAAACCTTGGAGATTATTTACAGAAAGGGAAATTGAGGTGCCTTCACAAATTATCCGAGAGGTTGTGTCAATTCCTACTCCTAACTTACTCAATTCAACTTTATAAGGCGTTGAAAGTGAGATACATCCACCTTTGTAAGTTGTCTCTAAAACGTAAGTTCCTGCCTGTTTAACGACCAAACTGGTTACGTTTAACTCAGTACCTTTTTTGAAAACGACATTATCTTTTTTCCAGGCAATACTAACAGGACGTTGACCATTTGAATAATTGTATCCGTATAGTGAAACTGAATCACTACATGAAAAAATTGATTGAGGAATGCTTGAGCCAGTACGAATCGAAGTACCAGTCACAACGGTTAAATCTCCATATCTATTCTTCAATTTTGTGCTATCTTTCAATGTCAATTCCTCAATTACATGATACGTACCAATTCCTCTGAAATACAAATAGAAATTGTAGTCGTTGGCGTTATACCTCAAAGATGGATATACGTTTTCTCCGTCTTTGAAAGTAGGAAGAGGTTTGTTGTCACGGAAGGCAGTTATAACACGTTTCACAACTGTTCCTGTTGAATATTGAGACGGGTATCCATAAAAAGATTGAATAGAGTTTGTATCACACAACTGAATAGTCTTGGTTGAATAATCATAATTACCATTAAAATATAACCCCGATGAATTTTCTTTACTGGTTGGAACAGTCTTGAAGTCAACGATATTTGAGACAGCATCACAATCTCCTTTTGAAACTTTATAGAAATATTTTCCTGGTTCTTTGATAAATACCTGAGAATTTCTGCCTTCGGCAAACAATTGATTATCTTTAAATATCTGATATTTGTAGATTGATTCTCCCAAATAATCCGCTGAAATATACCCAATGTTGTTATTTACGGTATCAATTCTTGAATAAGCATAGACCTGAAAATTCAATTTTCTATTCGTATTTTGTTTAACTACGATAGTATCAGAAACCGCCTTACAGCTTTCTTTTGAAACCTCAACGGTATATTTTCCAGCTGTTGTTGCTTGAATAGACGAACCTGTTTCTGTCTGCAATATACCATCTCTACGCCACGTGTACTTTCTGTTAGCACTGTAATTAGTAGATAAATAACTTGATTCGGTAAAGCAATTTAATTCGTTTAACTTATTTCCATATAATGAAGGTTTATCTAATTTTCCAATAGTAACGTCTTTACTAAAAGATACAGAACAATTGTTATTATCAATATATTTAATCGTGTAATTTCCCGTTTTTGAGGCATTTACACTATTGTTTGTCTCTTTTCTTAAAGTATCGCCATTAAAAAACCATTGTATTTTTGTGAATAAACCACTATTACTTAGTCTTAATGGTAGCACACTACATTCAGCATTTCGGTTGCCATCTGTGGCATCAACAACGGCATTACTACTTGTTGAAAAAGCATATACGTACTGGCTAAAAGCAGTTCGTACTCCGTCTTCCGATTCTATTCTTATTGAAGAACCTCCTCCGCTTTTTAAGCCTTTAATTTTGATAGGACTTTGTTTTCCAGTACCCAAAATCACTTTTCTTATTTTTACACCATCAGTAGAAATATAAGATTCTTCATAAAAAGCATTGAAATTCGTCCCTGCTTTAAAAGTGCCAGTAGTTTTAAATTCTATTTCACTCTCTTGATTTGGGCATATTCCTTTTGAATTGCGATTGGTTAATGATAT
>JAYUIP010000435.1:0-6339 GCA_043765945.1 Arcicella sp. | reverse complement strand
CGTATCCAACCACAACAACTTCATCAATGGTTGAGATATTTTCCAGTAATGAAATATTAATTTTTGTGCGTCCCCCAATGGCAATTTGTTGCGTTGTCATGCCTACCGAGGAAATGTTCAAAGTGCCATTGTTAGGTGCGTTAATAGCAAATTCACCATTTCCGTTGGTCGTTGTTCCAACAGTTGTTCCTTTGATCATGACATTAGCTCCTGGAACTGCCTGATTATCTGGACCCGTAATTCTGCCTGATACCTTTATTGTCTGGACATTTGGTGTTTGAGCCATGAGACTTAAACTAAAAGTCATCATTATCAGCAAGATAATAAGACCTTTTAGCCTTATTATCTGTGGCGAAGAACCACTAATTTGAAAAATTGTGTGCATAGTTTTGTTCGGTTTACTGTTTTTAAACTATTTTGGAGTGTTGTACTTTCGTTGATAAGTTTGAAATTTCGCAATTCGTTGAGCAATAAAAAATCACTAATTTTGGTTAAATAACATCATTGATTAAGACCATCTATTTGAACTAAGATTATTTAATAACTGATCTTACGCAAAGACTAATTCTTTTCAAAGGATTAAAACCCGTTGAAAAGAGTTTTGCGTAACATCATTCAATAATTAATTTTTTAGTTCCTATTTTTCCACCCTCAGAAACTACCCTTGTGATATATACGCCAGTTTTTAAAGGTGAAATATTTACCTGAAATTCAGAATTTGGAATTAAAGTCTTCATCTTTGGCAATCCCATTTGGTCTAAAATATAAAATTCTCCCCCAATGAATTCAGCACCAACAACCATATTAATTGTATTTTCCGCAGGATTTGGGGAAATAGAAATTATTGGTTCTTCATTAATGAACTCACTTTCTTCCGAATTTACTCTCGTAGAAGCGGCACTACCAGCATATTCAATATAGCCATTACAGTGCATAGTTTCATTATTGCTTCCACCACCGCAACTACCATTTGCGAAGAAACCAGTGTTGATTGCTTGGTTTTCAGATTGAATTGTTGTGTTACCCACTTTTATATAATCAATGATGACATCTTTTGTACCTTCATCATTGATGAAAACTACTCTTACTGTCCCCGCATTCGTTGAAATTTTATAGTCATGAAATGCATTTATAAGCGTGAAAGTAGTTTTAACAACGCCATTAATTTGTAGTTGAATTTGCTCTCCACCCGCAGTTCCTCTTGCTCTAATGGTGTAGGTTTTGTATCCATCACTCCCTGCATACTCAATGTAGCCATTGCAGTGCATGGTCTCATTATTACTTCCACCACCACATCTTCCACCTGAATAAAAACCAGTGTTAATAACTTGATTTTCGGACTGGATTATTGTATTACCTATTTTCAAATAATCAACAACAACATCTCTTGTGCCTTCATCATTGATATAAACTACTCTTGCCGTACCAGTATTGGTAAAAACCGTATAGTTTTGCAGGGCATTTGTGAGCGTAAAAGTGGCTTTAACAACGCCATTAATTTGTAATTGAATTTGTTCACCTCCCACAATTCCTCTTGCTCGAATAGTATAGGTTTCGCTTCCCATGTTTACGCCCGTTCCAGGATTTCCGTCTCCAACCAACGATGCGGCTGGAAAGGTAGCATTTGCCAAACCAGCTATTCCATCACGAAAGCCCGTCCAAGATCCTTTGGTGATGACTCCCGTTGAACTGTAACTTCCATTTTGAGCGTAAGAATCATTGTATAACAAATAAGGTGCAATTGAAGAACCAAATGCCCCTGGAATCCAACTGTCACTATCTCTGATTCCCCATACCAAAATTCCAGTGCAGTTTGGCTCTAAAAAGCAACTTCTTACCAAATTCCAATATCCATCATGGGCTTGTGTACCATTAATTGCTGCCCCGTTTTGTCTAACATCCAATTCTGTTATGTGAACATTTAGATTTGATTTTGCGTATTCTCTGATGTTTAAAACCATCCCGTTAACAGTTCCGTCCGTTAAGTTGTTAGTCTGAAAATGCGTTTGAAAACCAACTCCATCAATCGGAGCACCTTGAATCATCAGGTTTCTGCATAAAATTTCTGCCGCTATTGACTTCGTCCAGCTTCTATTTTCGATGCCATAATCATTGTAAAAAAGTTCAGCTTCGGGGTCTGCCTCTCTTGCCCAAATAAAACAATCTTTAATCAGGCTAAATACTGCGGTGTTATAGGCTGATTGGTTAGTTTTATCTCCGATGTTTGAGTACCAAGCCCCAGTTCTATAATTATAATTTGAACCGTCATCGAGCATTTCGTTGGCAACATCCCACTCATTGATTTTACCTCGACAATAAGCCCCAAGTGTTTTAATGTAAGATTTCATAAAATCTCTAATCTGTTGAGCTGTCCAGTTTTTTGCATCATTTAGTAACCATGTGGGTGCTTGACTATGCCACAACATGGTATGTCCTCTTTTACGCATTGAGTACAAATTGGCAAAAGCAACAAAATTATTAACATTAACAAGGTTCAATTCTGAAAGTTGGATATTGAATGGATTTGCGGGTCTGTTAGGAAGAATACTTTCCATTTTCATTGCATTTTCAGTCACGAGCATATTAAAATTATCTTTCAGGATATTTCTCGGAGCGTTATTGTTTAAGCTATTATTGGCAATAAGTCCATCACTCATGAGATTACCGATGTATTTACCCTTACTTTCCGCAATTTGTCTTAGGGTCTGAGCTTGAGAACTTACTGAAAAAAGAATCAGTATTAATGCGAAGAGAAACTTAAAATGTGATAATTGTTTTTTCATTGTCTTTGGAATTTTGCTTTGGAAATAATTTTAGGAAACTGGTTTGGGATAATATTTTGAGGTTTTTGGTTCTCTGACAATTTTTTAGGATTAACGCTGTGTGATTTTTACAGGACCGATTAAACCTGATGAAATTAATGGTGATTCCTTCGTGAAATATTTCCATGTAGTAAAACAGTACCTGCCTTTGGAAGGTCTTGGTTGTTTTTTTACAAACCAATCTGGAAATTGCTTTAAGTAGCTACCAGCCTTATGACCAGGTGAGAAATCACCCATCTGCCCTTTCAACCACTCACAATCATCTAATTCTTGTTCATCGCCAATAAGACGATTTGCCCATAAATTTGAAACCTCAATAGTTAACTGATTCTTTTTTTCTTTTAATAATCCCGCAGGAATTTCAACAGACCACGGAGCCGTCCACAAAACGCCCAAATCTTTACCATTTAGTTTTATAGCGGCAATCTCTTTTACTTCTCCTAATTCAATATATAAAGAAGATGTATCGTCGGATTTTTTATTCGTTTTAAAATCAAAACTTGTATGATAAGTAGCAGTACCACTATAATACTTTATACCGAGGTTATTATTTTTTGTCCAATCTTCAAGTACATTAAAAATTACAGGCTTTACTGGTCCACCCCATGCTGAATCAAAGGAGACTTTCCATGTGCTATTGATTTTTAATACTTCCTTTTTTGTTGAAAAATTTTGAGCGATGGGGTTAATTGGTTTTACATATTTGTTACGGAACACTACGAAATAGCTTTGTGCATCATCAAACTCTAAATCAAAGATAGTTTTACCATCCTTTTCTTTAAAAGAGTTTACACTTCTTGCATTGCCATTAACTGGGTCCCAAAGCTCTGGTTGCATACCAGCCACTTGAAAAATACACTTTACAATTGCTTTGTTATGACAGGTATTAGCAACAAAGTAGATATCTACATCCTGAGATTTTCTATGAATACTTTTTATTAAAGGTTTGCCTTCAATATTTTCACTTGCAAAATCATCAGCAAATGTTGGTACAATATTTCCCCATTGAAGTAATGCCTGGCAGCGTTGCCAATATTTTACTAATGCTGGCATTCCATTTTTCCACCAGGTTTGTGTACGGTCAAAATGGGTTCCCCACTGTCCCATGGTTGCACCAGGCAAAATCTTATCATTCCAAGGTTGTTGCACAAAACGATGTAATATCATTCTATTGACCCCCGCACAAAAAGCGGCATCGCCAATTGGTTTTACCCAAGCAGGGGTTTCACTCCATTTACTATCATCTGGGAAACCCGTAAAGGCTTCCGCCTCAATTATATTTTGCCCTGATTTTCTTAAAGCGGCAACGGTAGGATCCAGTTCATAAGGTGCATAAGTTCCATTGGTTGTCCAAAATTCAGTCATTACATTTTTTACAAGTGGCATTATTTCATCCTGTCGCCATGGTCCTCCATAAGGTTCACACAAAAAATCCAAATTAGCCTCTTTTAATTTTTTAGCGATTGTTTTAAAATACACATCCCTGTACAAATCTTTTATAGTAGCATCAAAATCATTTTTAAATTTTGTAGAATCAGCCTTGCTATTAATGATACGCCCTGCAAAAGTTGCCAGGTGAGGCGTAGCATCATAACCTCTCCTGTTTTTGAACTCTTCTCTCATCTTGGGTGTCCAGGTTGGCACTCCCGCTTCGTAACTATCAAAATGAATATGACTAAACCCTGTGCCAATTAAATCCCCGAGGTATTTTTGCGTTTCAGTAATTACATGGTTTAAATGAAACTCAACTGCTGTGGCACTCATCTTATCACATTCAAACCCAGTAGCTTCCCATTGTGCGGGTTGAATTAATGCACCCATGGTTGTGTGTCCAAACCTATAAATTGTCCATTCGCCCTCAGGTGCATCCCATTCCAATAGCCCATCAGGAGTCATTTTTTTACTCAAATTAATTACTTTATTTTCAGGCACAATCCCCTTAGCTGGCATGGCAAGAACAACAATATCTTTATAGTAGGTTTTTCGTGCTTCTATTTCTGGTTTTTCAAATAAACCAGTATTCGGGTTATAATGAGGAAATGACTGATTAGCCCGAGGATTTACCTGTGGGCGTTTTAATTGTAAACTGATATGTTTGTTTCCACTAACCAAATTTTGTGACCAGCAAATTTCCTGCATTGAAAGTTCTGGTGTTATCCACGTGCCACCACTTGACTCATAACTGGGACCATTAAACATCCCAAAATCCATGTTCAACCGCTTTGCTTCTTCGGCTGCGTGTCTAACCAATTTCCACCAAGGTTCTGTCCAGGAAATAATGTTAGGAGTTGGACTATTTTTAATGTCTGCTGCCCACGGTGTGGTAATATCTGAAAGGCTAAACATGGTTGTTCTTTTGAATCCAGCATTTTTTAAGGCTTCTAAATCCTTTGTTATCCCCTCCTTACTTAAATTTGTTCCCATCCACATCCACAAAACTCCAGGCTTGGCGGCTTCTGGTGGGTTTGAAAAAACAGCGTATGGGTCTGTAAAATCGCTTTTATTGATTTTACTTTGGTTTATTTGTCCAAAACTCTTGCCTGTGAGCAACGCAATAACACAAAACACATTTGTAATTACCTTCAATTTTTTAAGCATAATTTCGATTTTCATTATCAGGTATTAGGATATTTATTTAGAAATGTTACTGATTAGGATGTAGCGGAAGTAAATACTTATTGACGCAACCAAAATCTTATAAAATTTAATGTATTCAACCAATTGATTACCAATCTTTTATCCTGCCCGAAAATTTCAAATCCCATCATAGATAACATAAACCCAATTGCGTCGATAAGTACATAGTTCAAATATTTTTTCCAATATTTTAATATATTTTGTACAATATAATGTTAATTTGGTATTAGTATATGTGCATAGGAGAACACCAAGGTATTTAGCACCTTAATTTTAAACAATTCGTACCTATGTGTGTGATAATCAACTAAATTATGAGATTAATTAACAAAATGTTTACAGTATGCGATAAGCATTAATCATTAAATATTTCATTTTTATATAAACACAATACAAATCTATAATTAAATAATTCTTAAATTTGATGCTATATTGATACCTTATGATACTATGTTTGCATACCCTTC
Organism: Arcicella sp.; assembly: GCA_043765945.1. GTDB lineage: Bacteria > Bacteroidota > Bacteroidia > Cytophagales > Spirosomataceae > Arcicella. The sequence goes on along the minus strand of JAYUIP010000435.1, from coordinate 413 downwards.
GCAGCAATCAAAATTTTTAGTAAATTACAGTTCGTAAAAAAGATTTTTATTCATGATTTTTTTATTTGGATGAAAGAAATGAACTTCCTATTTTCAAATAACTGATTACCATTTTATAAAAACACCTTATTTTGGTCGAAAAATAATGGCTGAATTTAATCTTGCCGCTTACGCCAATATGGCGTTTGGATTTATCTGAATAATCAACTTTCAAAATAAATTTATCATTATGAGGATTTTAAAAATTACAAAATGTTGCAAACCAAAGCGGAATTACTCGCATCGGTTTAACCTATTATTTCTCGCATTACTTTGTGTTCTGGATTGTTTCGGTCAAAGTCGGGACATTAGTTACATGACTTCGGGAGGTAAACTCAAACCGCTTCAAGCCATCATGGATATTAGGCATTACA